>NZ_OZ060376.1:0-300 GCF_964059025.1 Buchnera aphidicola (Myzocallis carpini)
TATAATGGTGATATATGTACCTTAGTACAAATACTTACAACCAAGATGAGTCATGAACAAACCCAGGTGTTGTCTTCTATAGGGGAGTATGTATAATGGTGATATATGTACCTTAGTACAAATACTTACAACCAAGATGAGTCATGAACAAACCCAGGTGTTGTCTTCTATAGGGAAGTATGTATAATGGTGATATATGTACCTTAGTACAAATACTTACAACCAAGATGAGTCATGAACAAACCCAGGTGTTGTCTTCTATAGGGGAGTATGTATAATGGTGATATATGTACCTTAGTA
>NZ_OZ060376.1:300391-442466 GCF_964059025.1 Buchnera aphidicola (Myzocallis carpini)
TGAATTAGAATGGATAAAAAAAAATAAAAATAATATAAATAATGCCAAATATCAATAAAAATATTTTAGTATCTTCAATCAACTAATATAATTGCATTGAAAAATTTCTATAAATATCTTGATAACAAATACTAAACATAACAAATAATATATTTTTATCATATTCCAAATCAAATTTTTTAAAAAATATCCATAAATATATAATATAAATAACTATTTTCTGTATAAAATATTTTAATATTTATTCTTATTGAGGAGTTATTATGTATGCTATTTTTTCGAATGGAGGTAAACAATATCAAGTACAAAGAGGGCAAACTATTCGATTAGAAAAAATTAATGCCAAAAAAGGAGATAACATCACATTTGATAATATATTAATGTTAATTAAAGAAAAAAATATTCAATTGGGAACACCATCTATAAAAAATAGTAGTATTATTGGAAATATTATACAACATGGAAGAGAAAAAAAAATTAAAATTATAAAATTTCGTAAAAGAAAACATTTTAAAAAACAACAAGGACACCGACAATATTTTACAGATGTTAAAATTACTCAAATTAATTATTAAAATTTTGCATAAAGGTACCTTATGGCACAGAAAAAAGCTGGAGGATCTACCAGAAACGGAAGAGATTCTCATTCAAAAAGATTAGGAATTAAAAAATTTGGCGGAGAAAATGTATTATCAGGAACTATTATCGTTAAACAAAGAGGAACAAAGTTCCATCCTGGAGAAAATACAAAAATAGGAAAAGATCATACAATATTTGCAATAAAAAAAGGAAAAGTATTATTTACAATAAAAGGTATAAAAAATAAAAAATATATTAATATTATTACTTAATAATTATAAATTACAAAAAATATGGTATATCTTTTATAATGACTCCTTTATTTTAAAATAAATAAAGGAGCATGATAATAAAATACTGTAATAAAAAATTTTTCAATATTATTATGAATATTTTTCAATCAAATATGAGAAAAATACTATGAAATTTGTTGATCAAGTAAAAATAAAAGTTACTGCTGGTAATGGTGGAGATGGCTGTATTCATTTTAGAAGAGAAAAATTTGAACCTAAAGGAGGACCAGATGGTGGTAATGGAGGAAATGGAGGAAATATTTGGATAAAAATCGACCACAATCTTAATACACTAGTAGATTATCAATTTAAAAAAAATATTATTGCAAATCATGGTCAAGTTGGTCAAGTAAATAATAAATCTGGGAAAAATGGTTCTGATATAATTATTAAAGTTCCTATAGGAACTAGAATTATAAATTATGAAACCAAAGAAATTATTACAGATTTAAATAACATAAATACACAAATATTAATTGCAAAAGGCGGGAAAAAAGGCATTGGAAACACAAAATTTAAATCTTCAATTAATCGTACACCATATCAAAACACTAAAGGAAAAAAAGGAGAACAACTATATATTCAATTAGAATTAATGTTAATTGCTGATGTAGGAATTATTGGCTTACCCAATTCTGGAAAATCAACACTAATACAAGCAATCTCAAATGCAAAACCCAAAATAGGTTTATATCCTTTTACTACTATCATTCCAACTTTAGGAACAGTAAAACTAAAAAATAATAAAACATTTATAGTAGCAGATATACCAGGTTTAATTCAAGGAGCATCACATGGAATAGGATTAGGAATCAAATTTCTAAAACATATAGAAAGATGTTATATCTTACTACATCTTGTTGATATTTCTCAAAAAATAGAAAATATTTTAAATAATATTCATATCATTCAAATAGAATTAAAAAAATATAGTAAATATTTATATAATAAACCAACATGGTTAATTTTTAATAAAATTGATTATAATAATGAAAATATAATAAAAAAAAAAATTACATATATTATTAATAAAATAAAAATTTGTAAAAATTTTTATTATATTTCAGCCATGAAAAATATTGGAACTGAAAAACTTTGTTATCAAATAGTAAATTTTTTAGAAAAAAAGAAATCATTTTTATTTTAAATAATAACTTGTTATAAAACGGAAAGTATAAAAATTTTATATGTCAAATACATATAAAATCCGGAGATTGCGATGTTCCGGATTCAAATATATAATATTTGAGTAATTATCTTTTAGAAAATTGTGGTCTCTTTCTTGCTTTTCGTAATCCTATTTTTTTTCTTTCAACTTGTCTTGCATCACGAGTTATAAATCCTAATTTTCTTAATTCAGTTCTAAAAGATATATCATATTTTATTAATGCACGAGAAATCCCTTGAAGAATAGCTCCTTTTTGTCCAGAAATTCCTCCTCCTTTAACTGTAATATAAAAATTCAACTTATTATACATATCAGTTACATATAGTGGATGTAAAATCACCATACGTGTAGTTTCAATAGGAAAGTATTTTAATAATGTTTTTTGATTAATAATAATATTACCAACTCCTCTTTTTAAAAAAACACGAGCAGAAGAACTTTTACGACGCCCTGTAGCATAATTATCATAATTCATCATATAACATCCAATATTAAATATTTAAAAATTGTGGTTTTTGTGCTTCATGATCATGAATATTAAAAGCATAAACTTTTAATTTACGAAACATAGATTGACCTAATGGACCTTTAGGTAACATGCCTTTCACAGCAATTCTAATAATTTTTTCAGGATATTTTAATAACATATCTTGAAAAGAAATTTTTTTAATTCCGCCTATATATCCTGTATGCCGATAATAAAACTTATTTATTTTTTTTTTTCCAGTAACAATAACTTTAGCAGCATTAATAATAATAATATAATCTCCAACATCTAAATGAGGAGAATATTCTACTTTATGTTTTCCTCTTAAATAATAAGATACTTTAGTAGATAATCTTCCTAATACTTTATTGCTTGCATCAACACAATACCATTTTTTTTTTATATCATTGGAATGAACTAAAAGTGTTTTCATAAAAACTCCATAATATCTTCTAAAAACATAATAAATCTATTATTTACTGTAAAATATTTTATTATTTTCAATATAATATATAATAATTATATTATAAAAAATATTATTCTTTATAATATATTTAATCACATTTCCCAATATATTCATTATCATAATAAAAGGGTATTACAAATGCACTCTAATAATATATTATTAAACTTACGTAATAAAATTAATAAGATTGATGAATCAATATTACATTTATTATCTAAAAGAAAAGAAATTGTTATTCAAATTGCAAAAATCAAAATTCTGCATAATCTTCCTATAAAAGATAAAAATAGAGAACGAGAACTTCTCAATACCTTAATTACATTTGGAAAAACATATAATATTTCTAAAAATTATATTTGTAATATATTTAAAATGATTATTCAAGATTCTATCTTAACACAAACAAATATAAAAGATAAATTAAATAAAAAAAAATATGATATTTAAAAAAACAATTTCTTTTTTAGGTCCTATAGGATCATATTCGTATCTTGCAACTATGAAATATATCGAAAAATTTAATAAAAAATATTATCTAAAAGAACATAAAAATTTTCAAAAAATATTTGACGATTTAAAAAATTATAAATCTCATTATGCAATAATTCCTATTCAAAATAATAGTTCTGGATTTATAAATGAAACATATCATTTATTATGTAATAGTAAATTGTGTATATCTGGGGAATTCCATCTTCTGATTCAACATTGTTTAATAGCAAATAACAATACTAGTATAGAATCTATACAAAAAATTTATAGTCATTCTCAACCATTTGCTCAATGTAGCCAATTTCTTCAAAATTTTACAAGATGGAAACTAAAATACACAAACAGTACTTCGGAAGCTATGCAAATAATATCTAAAATCAATAATAATCATGTTGCTGCTATTGGAAATCCAATCAGTGCTAAAATTTACAATTTAAAGATAATATTGTCAAATATATCAAACAAAATCAACAACTATACAAAATTTTTAATTTTATCAAATGAAAAAAAAAATATTATTGATAATCGAAATGTAAAAACAGTATTAATTCTTTTAAAAAAAACCATTGTATTCTCTGAAATCGTATCTATATTTCAAAAATATAATTTAAAAATCAAGGAAATTAAAAAAAATTATCAAAATACATTTCAAAAAACTATATACATAGAAATTGAAAACCACATACAATCTGAAAATATTCAAAATGTAATTAATATTTTGCATAAAAAAAATATACTAATAAAGTTTTTAAGTTGCTATAAAAAATTAATAGTATAAAAATTTTAAATATTTATATTATCAACCTTACAATTTATAAACAATCATCTTTTGAGAATCAGAAATGTTTAATAATCTTTCAAAAAAATTTATAAAAATTATTCAAAATATTTCAGGATATGGAAGAATTACAAAACAAGATATTCAAAATACCTTAAGAGAAATTAGAAAAACATTATTAGAAGCAGATGTATCATTATTAATTATCAAAATACTAATAAAAAAAATAAAAACTAAAATTATTGGTAAAAATATTAATAGTAGTTTAACACCAGGTCAAGAAGTAATTAAAATTCTCAAAGAGGAATTATTATCTATTATAGAACGTAAAGACAATAATATAAATCTATCTGTAGCATCTCCTGCTGTAATTTTAATGATGGGATTACAAGGATCAGGAAAAACAACTAGTGTAATTAAATTAGGAAAATTTATATATAATAATTATAAAAAAAAAGTATTAGTTGCTTCTACTGATATTTATCGTCCTGCTGCAATTAAACAGTTAAAAATTTTATCTCAAAATAATAAAATTGATTTTTTTAAATCCAAAAATATAAATAATACCGTTCTCATTAGTCAAGAGTGTATAAAGTATGCAAAAAAAAAGTTATATGATGTTCTTATACTAGATACTGCAGGAAGATTACATACTAACGAACATATGATGCAGGAACTTTATAATATCAAAAATACTATTCAACCAATCGAAACATTTTTTGTGATCGATACTATGATGGGACAAGAATCCATAAACATAGCTGATCATTTTAACCAATCCATCAATGTTACAGGACTCATATTAACTAAACTTGATAGTGATACTCGTGGAGGATCTGCGCTATCTGCAAGTTATATTACAAAAAAACCAATCAAATTTATTGGTACAGGAGAACAAATAAAATCATTTGAAATATTTAATGCAGAAAAAATAGTATCTAAAATTTTAGGCATGCATAATACACTTTCTATAATAGAAAATATAGAAAAAAAAATTGGTAAAAAAAATATTCAAAAAATAAAAGAAAAAATAAAACAAAATAATAAATTTAACTTGTATGATTTTAAATTACAAATGCAACAAATGGAAAAATTAGGGGGTATTAAAAATGTATTATCAAAATTTCCCATAGGAAATAGTTGTTTTAAAAATTTTCAGAACCAAAATAATAAAAAATTTTTTTCAAAAATAGAAGCAATCATAAATTCTATGACACCATTCGAAAGAACACATCCAGAAAGTATTAAAGGATCACGAAAAAAAAGAATTGCATGTGGATCTGGAACTAATATACAGGATATTAATAAATTATTAAAACAATTTCATGAATTAAAAAACATGATGAAAAAAATACAAAAAAATGGTATCCAAAAAACTATTCAATATTTTAAAAATATGATTCCTAATATATTTTAAATATATATAATATATTATCTTAATATTAAAAATCATACATAATATATTTTATATTCAAATATATAATAAAAATTTAAAAATTTAAGAGGAAATTATGGTAAAAATTAGATTATCATTAAAAGGAGCAAAAAAAAAACCATTTTATAAAATTGTTGCCGCAGATAGTAGATCTCCAAGAGATGGTAAATTTATTGAACAATTAGGGTTTTTTGATCCCAGAAATATAGATCCAAAAAAAAAAATATATATCAATATAAATCGTATTAAATATTGGATAAAAAATGGAGCTGTATTATCAAATCGAATTAATAATATTATTAAAAATATTAATAAATTTTATAAATAAAAGATAATTTATAAACATGAAAAATTTATTCATTGTTGGTAGTATAGGATCTGCACATGGTATATTAGGATGGAACTATATTAATTCTTATACTGAAATTAAAAATAATATTCTAAACTATCAACCATGGTTTATAACAATCGAAAACATTTTACAAAATATTTATATAGAAAAAAAAAAAATATATAACAATAGAATATATGTAAAATTTAAACATATTAACAATCGAAATCAATCAATACAATTAACAAATAAAATTATTCAAATCAAAAAAAAACAATTACCTATATTAAAAAACTGTGAATATTATTGGAAAGATATTCTTTATTGTTCTGTTTTTAACATACAGAAAATATTTATTGGAGTCGTAATTCAAATTCTAAGATCAAAGAAAAATGACATACTGGTTATTGAACATCATAATACATTGCATAAAAAAAAAATATTAATTCCATTTATCGAGAAAATTTTTATTAAAAAAATTGATCTTTTCAATAAAAATATTTACATCAATGAAGATATTTTATAATATAAAAATGATTTAATAAATATTTATGTATAAAAATATTATTCATTATCAAAATATATTATTATAATATCACTAACAACATACAGTATGTATTATAATAATTGATACTTATCAAAAAATTCATCAAATAATATTATAACCAAAAATATTATATTAAATTTTTATAATACGGTTATTTTAATTTTTTCATTAATATAATTCAAATTTAAGTAGTACTTATATGAAATGTACAATTATTCAAAAAATAGAAAATAAACAAATGAATTTTAATATACCAAAATTCAGGTCTGGAGATACTATAGAAGTTAAAGTATGGGTGGTAGAATCTTCTAAAAAAAGATTGCAATCCTTTGAAGGTGTAGTCATTGCCATTAAAAATAGAAAACTGCAATCATCGTTTACTGTACGAAAAATTTCTAATGGAGAGGGTATTGAACGTGTGTTTCAAACACATTCAAAAATTATCGAAAATATCTCAATTAAAAAAAAAGGTGCAGTCAGAAAAGCAAAATTATATTATTTAAGAAATAAAATAGGAAAATCTGCTAGAATTAAAGAAAGAATATAAATAATACTTTATAGATACTAAAGCAAATATTTTAATCAAATGCAGTCATATTTCTCTGACTGCAAAATTTTACTATGTAATTAATTATATGGTACCTCCAATCGTTAACGCATTAATTTTAATCGTTGGCTGACCTACTCCAACAGGAATGCTTTGATTATCTTTCATACACACACCAATACCTTCATCCATTTTAAAATCATTTCCAATCATAGAAATTTTTTTCATAACTTCAATTCCAGATCCTATTAATGTTGTTCCCTTAATAGGATACATAATCTTTCCATTTTTTAATAAAAATGCTTTTGAAGTTGAAAAAACAAATTTTCCAGAAGTAATATCAACCTGACCTCCTGAAAAATTTAATGCTAATATCCCGTATTCTATAGAATTAACAATCTCGTCAAATGAGTATTTTCCTGGTAATAAATATGTATTAGTCATTCTTGGTTTTGGTAAATGTGCATATGATTCTCGTCTTCCATTTCCAGTAGTTGGCATATGCATTAATTTAGATGTTAATCTATCTTGCATATATTTTTTTAAAATACCATTTTTTATTAAAATATTATATTGACTTAATATACCTTCATCATCTATAGAAATCGATCCCCTTCTATTTAACATAGTTCCATCATCAACAATAGTACATAATGAAGAAGCAACTTTTTTATTTAACTTGTTGTAAAATACTGAACTTTTTCGAAAATTAAAATCTCCTTCTAATCCATGTCCAACCGCTTCATGAATTAATACACCTGGCCAACCAGAACCTAAAACAACAGGAAAAGTTCCAGATGGTGCTTCTTTTGCAAATAGATTAAGTACTGCATTTTCAACAGCTTCTCGAGTCCAAAATTCTATATTTTTTACTCCATGATCATTTTTTTTATATAAAAATTCATAACCTATTCTACCACCTCCACCGCTATATCCTCTTTCCAAATTATTATGATCCTCTACTAATACTGAAATTGATAAATGAATTAATGGTCGAACATCCGCTGCTAATGTTCCATCTGTAGATGCTATTAATATTTTTTCATCTGTTCCAGTTAAAACAGCATTCACTTCTATAACACGAGAATCAAGTTTTCTAGCAAAACAATCAATATAATTCAAGATATCAATTTTTTTTTTTATCATTTCATTGTTGATAAGATCTATCATAGGATATATTGGTTTTAAACATACCGAAGATAATATATTGTTTTTTTTATATTGTATATCTTTTGAAAAACTACATGCAAGTTTAGCATTTTTCTTTAATTCATACAAAGAAATGCAATTAGAATATGAAAATCCTGTAGTTTCTTCAGAAAATACTCTTATTCCAAATCCTTGATCAAAATTGTATTTACCTTCTTTAATAATTTTATTTTCTAAAATAAAAGATTCGGAAACTTTTGATTGTAAATATATATCTGCATAATCTATTTTATGTGAAATACAATCATATAAAATAGAGTTTATATCTTTTTCTTGGATACCATTTTGCAGTAGTAATTGATTACTAACTAATTCATATAACATATATTATTCCATCAGTGTAACAAAATTTTATATTAAGATCTTTACAAAATATTCAAAGAAATTTATTATAAAATAATCTTCTTTGATTGCTCAATGGTATTCTCTATGAATTCTTTCAAAATATTATTATTAAACGGTCCAAATTTAAATTTATTAGGTACTCGGGAATCTAGTATATATGGAACAATAACATTAAAAGAATTATTAAATAAATTGTATAAAAAATCAAGTACAATGAATGCTAAAATAACACATGTACAATCTAACGCAGAACATATTTTAATTGAAGAAATTCACAAATCTATAAAATACGATTATATTATTATTAATCCAGCAGCTTTCACACATACTAGTATTGCATTAAGAGATGCTTTACTATCTGTAAAAACACCATTTATTGAAGTACATATTTCGAATATTTATGCAAGAGAAAAATTTAGGAAAAATTCCTGGATTTCTGACATTTCTAGCGGTGTAATTTCGGGATTTGGTACAGACGGTTATTTTTGGGCATTGAAAACTGCTATTACCAGACTTAAAAAAAATAAAAAATAAAAAAAATTTTATATATCAATATATACAAAAACTTTTGATCAAAAATGTATACATTTTTCTATAAAATTTAGGTATCACATATTTTATATTCATATTCTGGAATGCAATAAAATGATATATATCATGTTAATATATTTTTACAAAATATTATATACAATATATATTATTAAAATATTATAAATATTTTATAATATTAACCATATCCGATGGTATAGCAGCATAGCAACTAATAATAATATTAGTGATTGGATGTACAAACGTAATATAACTAGCATGTAGTGCTTGACGATGAAAAAATTTTACTTTATTTAAACAATCGATAGGTATTCTAGAAAAATCATTTCTTAAAAAATATACAGGATCTCCTAAAATAGGAAACCGAATATATAACATGTGTACTCTAATTTGATGTGTTCTACCCGTTTCTAACTTAATATTTAAGTGAGTATAATATCTAAATTTTTGTATAATTTTATAATATGTTATCGCAGATTTACCAACATCGTTTGTAGTCATATAAATTCTTTTTTTAGGATTTCTAATAATTGGAATATTAATTTTTCCTCCTGATACTAAATTTCCTAGTACAAATGCATCATATTTACGTATAATTTTTTTATCTTTCATTAATTTTTTTAATTTTAAATATACTGTAATATTTTTAGCAATAATCATTAATCCAGTAGTATTTTTATCTAATCTATGTACAATACCCGCTCTTGGTATACTGTGAAATGCAATATTCCGATATAATAATGCATTTAATAATGTTCCTTTGGGATTTCCATTTCCTGGATGAACAACTAATCCAAAAGATTTATTAATAATTAAAATATCTGAATCTTCATATACAATATTTAACGAAATATTTTCACCAACATGAATATTGTTTTTTTTATTTTTTACAAAAATTGTAATATGATCCCCTAAAAAAATATTTTTTTTAACCTTATCAGTATACAAATTATTTACTAAAATTTTTTTAGAAAGAATCATTTTTTTTAAAAATGAACGAGAATATTCAGGGAAAATACTTAATAAAATATAATCTAAACGATGTTTAGAACTATAAAAATGTAAAACAAGAAATGTAATTTTATTTTTAATATACATATATTAAAACAGTTTCATTTTTATTATTTATATAACAAATATATAATAAATATATAAAAAATACTATTAATTTTTTAAATACAAATGTCTTCTATAAATCAAAAAAATTCATATTGCAATTTAAAAGCAGGAAAAATGAAATATACAACCCATATCATTAAAAATATGTTTTTAAATTTCTTTAAAAATCACAAACATAAAATCATTAAAAGTAGTTCATTAATTCCTCAAGAAGATTCAAATTTATTATTTACAAACGCAGGAATGAATCAATTTCAAAATGTGTTTTTAGGGAAAATACAATATCCATTTTCACAAGTCGTTTCAATACAAAAATGTCTGCGTACAGGAGGAAAACACAATGATTTAAACCAAGTAGGATATAGTCCATACCATAATACTTTTTTTGAAATGTTGGGTAATTTTAGTTTCGGAAGTTATTTTAAAAAAGAAGCAATTTTATATGCTTGGAAACTATTAACACATCAAAATTGGTTTAACATTCCAAAGGAAAAATTATTAGTTACGGTATATTATAAAGATCAAGAATCATATAATATATGGAAAGATATAATTAAATTATCCAAAGAAAATATTATCCAAGTAAAAGATAAAAATAACCAAAAATATGAGTCTGACAATTTTTGGCAAATGAATGAAACAGGTCCCTGTGGACCATGTACTGAAATTTTTTTTAAAAAAAAAGAATGTAAAATATATGATTTAAATAACAAAAAACAATGTATAGAAATTTGGAATATCGTTTTTATACAATTTAATAAAATTAATAAAAATAATCTAGTTCCTTTAAAAACAGCATCAGTAGATACCGGTATGGGTTTAGAAAGAATTGCATCGGTATTACAAAATGTACACTCAAATTATAAAATCGATTCAATGATAAAAATTAAAAATTATATTTGTAAAATGCATAAATTAGATGCTATAAAAAATAACATATCAATTAACATTATTACAGACCATATTCGAGCAGCAGTATGTATTATTGGAGATCAGATATTACCCTCTAATGATAATCGAGGTTATATTTTAAGGAAAATCATTAGAAGAGCACTATTACATGGAAATAAATTAGGAATTAAAAAAATATTTTTTTATAAATTAGTTTCTATAACAATAAAATCGTTAAAAGATTTTAAAGAACAACTACAACAAAAAAAAATATATATTGAAAATATTTTAAAACAAGAAGAATTACAGTTTATTAAAACTCTAAAAAAAGGATTAGCATTATTACGATGCTATATTAAAAAACTCAAAAATAATCAATTAGATAGTAAAATTATTTTTTCTCTCTATGATACTATTGGATTTCCAATAGATTTAACTAAAAATATATGTTATGAAAATAATATTCAAGTTAATGAAAAAGAAATTAAAAATATTATTTTAGAACATAAAAAAAATCAAAAAAATAAAAATAATAATTGTAAATCTATTCATACTATTCATACTAATATAAAATCAAAATTTACTGGATACAAAAATTATAAAATTATTACTATTGTTAAAAAAATATTTGTTAATAATGAAGAATGTCAAAAAATTTCTAAAAATCAGTATGGAATTATTATTACTGCTAAAACACCATTTTTTGCAGAATCTGGAGGACAAATTGGAGATACTGGAATTATTTACAATCAAAAATCATTTTTTAAAGTTAATAATACTCAGAATTTTATAAACTCCATAGGACACATTGGTCAATTACAATCAGGAATGATTCAAATTCATGATATTGTTACTACCAAAATCAATTTAAAAAAAAGAATTTTAATAAAAAAAAATCATACAGCTACACATTTATTGCAGGCATCTCTACAAGAAGAACTACAATATAATATTGAACAAAAAGGTTCCTTTATTAATGAAAAATACTTACGATTTGATTTTTCATATCCCAATATCATCAACATAGAAAGTATTTTCAATATAGAAAATAAAATTAATAAAAAAATTCAAAATAATCTTATTATTCAAAATAAATGTTGTACATTTGAAAATGCAAAAAATCATGGTTATAAATTTTTAAAAAATAAATATTATCCCACTAATGTAAGAATATTAACAATAAGTAATTTTTCTAAAGAAATTTGTAAAGGAACACATGTAAATCGAACAGGAGAAATCGGGATATTTAAAATTATATCATGTAAAAATATTTCTTTTGGAATTAAAAGAATAGAAGCAAAAACTGGAACATACGCATTTAAACAGATATATGAAAAATATCAAATAATAGAAAATATTCAAAACACTTTACATACTGACCAAAATACGATAATTCCTAAGATTAAAAAATTACAAAAAAATTTTTTATACCTACAAAAACAAAACAATATATTAAATCAAAAAATAATATTAGTAGAAAAAAAGAAATTCATGAAAAAAATGATAAATATAAAAAATATTCATTTCTTATTTCTGCAAGTAGAAATTCAAGATTCAAAATTATTAAAAAATATTATAGACCATATCAAAAAAGAAATCACATCAGGGATTATAATTTTATTTTATAAAAAAAACAATAAATATATATTTATCGCTAGTATTACTTTAAATATAAAAAAAATTATAACAGCAATTCAAATTATTAATATTATTAAAAAAAATATCAATGGATATGGAGGCGGAAAAGAAGAATTAGCAGAATGTGCTGGAAAATACATTCATAATATTAAAAATATTATCAAAAATATTCAATCCCAGATAATATCTAAAATTTCATAAATTTTACTATAATATCTTTATATTATAAAATCATAAGTATTTTTATGAATTTAAAAAAATACAAATAAAAATTTATATAATCGCATTTACATTGCATATTTATAGTAAAATATTTGATATAGATGATCTGTTAGATATTCAGAAGGATAAAAAAGATGCTAATTTTAACACGTAGAGTAGGAGAAACACTAATTATTGGAAATGAAATTACTATAACAGTATTAGAAATTAAAGGAAATCAAGTTAGAATAGGTATTAATGCTCCTAAAAGAATTTCTATATATCGAGAAGAAATATATCAAAAAATTCAAAATGAAAATATCAAACATGTTAATTGTACAATCTCTCAAATTCATTATTAACATAGCATTTATTCAGCATATATAAATATGTATTATAGAAATATAAATTATTATATTATACATAATATTGAAATCAAAAAAATACTATCATCAGTAGTATTATTACTCATATAATATAAAATTCTATTTGACTTAATTTAATAAACAAGTAATATAAATTATAAGTATATTATAAAAAATATTGGTGAGATGGCCGAGTGGCTAAAGGCGTTCCCCTGCTAAGGGAATATACAGAATTTCTGTATCGAGGGTTCGAATCCCTCTTTCACCGAAAAATTTGCATCCGTAGCTCAGCTGGATAGAGCACTCAGCTACGAACTGAGAGGTCGGAGGTTCAAATCCTTCCGGATGTAGCAAAATTTATAAAATTTTTCAAAATTTGTGAAAATATTCAATATAATAAAAATTTCTAATAAAATAGCAATATACATTCTAATGAATAAAATAAAAAAATTTAAAAATAATGTATAAAAATAATTTTTAAAAATATTGTATATTGCACTAATCATCCAAAGAATTGAAAATACTATATCAGTATTATAAAATTTATTTAATAATTTTAATTCCATTCTTTGTTCCAATTAATGCCATATCTGCTTTTCTATTACAAAACAATCCAACAGTAACAACACCAGGAATAGAATTAATTCTATCTTCCATCACTTTTGGATGACGTAAATTTAAATGGTAAACGTCAATAATAATATTACCATGATCAGTAACCACTCCATTTCGGTACTTTGGAAAACCACCTAATTTCATTATTTCTCTCAACACATAAGAATAAGCATGAAAAATCACTTCAATAGGTAAGGGATATACACCTAATTGATCAACTACTTTAGATTCATCAACAATGCAAATAAATTTTTTTGCAATAGATGCAATAATCTTTTCTGTTGTTAAAGCTCCACCGCCACCTTTAATCATTTGAAGATTTGTATTAATTTCATCTGCACTATCAATATAAATTACCGGTTGAGTAATAGTATTAATATCAAAAACTTGAATACCATATTTTTGCAAAATCATAGTTGTGTCATATGAACTAGAAACAACACCAAGAATTTTTTTTTTACAACGAGCTAAAAATTTAATAAAATACAATATAGTAGAACCAGAACCAATGCCAATAATATATTTAAAAGAAAGATAATCTAAAACAGATTTTGCAACATTTTTTTTTAATTGATTTATTGACATATAAAATTTTTACAACATTCAACATATATCATGTAAAATATAAATATTTTATAAAAATATATTCATTAACAATCAAAAAATTCTGGGGTACCTGGATTCGAACCAGGGATGCCGGTATCAAAAACCGGTGCCTTGCCACTTGGCTATACCCCATATTCTTTACAATATACGGGAGACGAGACTTGAACTCGTATACCTAAAGGTGCCAGATCCTAAATCTGGTGCGTCTGCCTATTTCGCCACTCCCGCATTATTTAGCTACGAAGGGAATTGAACCCCTGACCCCAGCGTTATGAGTGCTGTGCTCTAACCAACTGAGCTACGTAGCCATATTTAAAATTATGCTGGTTAGCTATATTTTGTCAACATTTTTTTATTTTTAATATAAAATTTTTATATTTTATTAATATATGTTATTAATTTTATGAAAAATATAATAGAATATATTATATTATATATTATATAGTTTTTAAAAATATGAAATTCAATCAATCTAATAATAACTTTATTAATAAAATTATTATCCAAGATATTAAAAAAAAAAATATATCTATACGAACTCGATTTCCTCCAGATCCTAATGGATATTTGCATATTGGGCATGCAAAATCTATATGTTTAAATTTTGGAATTGCAAAACAATATAATGGTAAATGTAATTTACGTTTTGATGATACTAATCCAAATAACAACCATACTAAATACATTCAAGCAATTAAAAAAGATATTATATGGTTAGGATTTAACTGGTATAAAAAAATTCGATATACATCAATGTATTTTAAAGAAATATATCAGTATGCTATTGAATTAATTAAAAAAAATTTAGCATACGTAGAAAAATTAAAAAAATACGAAATCAGAAAATACCGAGGTACATTAAAAACAACTGGAATTAATAGTCCTTACCGCAATCAAAGTATTGAAGAAAATTTACTATTATTTGAAAATATGAAATTAGGGAATATACGAGAAGGAGACGCATGTTTAAGGGCAAAAATTAGTATGAAATCTCCATTAATCATCATGCGTGATCCTGTATTATATAGAATCAAATTTATTAAACATCACTATACTCAAAATACTTGGTGTATTTATCCAACTTATGATTTTGCACATTGTATATCAGACGCTCTTGAAAAAATTACACATTCATTATGTACATTAGAATTTCAAGACAATCGAAAACTATACAATTGGATTTTAAAAAATATTAGTATTGATAATCATCCTCAACAATATGAATACTCCAGATTAAATATTGAATATTCCATTCTTTCTAAAAGAAAAATTCAAAGTTTAATAAATAATAAAATTATTGATACATGGGATGATCCAAGAATATTAACGATTTCTGGGTTACGGAGAAAAGGATATACAGCAGAATCTATTAAAAATTTTTGTAAAAATATTGGAATTACAAAACAAAATAATTTAATTGAATTATCGACATTAGAATCATGCATAAAAAAAGAACTAAATCATACAGCACATAGAACTATGGCAATCCTAGATCCTATTAAAATTATATTATCTAATATTGATTCACAATATGTAGAAACTATAAAAGTATTAAACCATCCTAAAAATCATTTATTAGGATCTCGAAGGATAATTTTTACAAAAGAAATATATATTGAAAGATCTGATTTTCAAGAAAATCCAAGTAAAAAATATAATCGATTATCTTTAGGTAAAACAGTAAAATTAAAATACTCCTATACTATTACTGCACAATCTATTCAAAAAGACATTAATAATCACATTACTACAATATTTTGTAAATGTCACAAAAATAATCCAAATAATGATAATAAGTACGGCATTATTCATTGGATTTCTAAAAAAAATGCAATAAAATCCAAATTTATATTATATAATCCTATATTTATTATTAAAAATCCAGAAATAGAAAAAGATTTTCTAAAATATATTAATCAAAATTCTAAAATTACTAAAATTGGTTTTATTGACCTTACAATACCTAAAAATACCCAAATACATACTTACCAATTTGAAAGAATAGGGTATTTTCATTTAGATTCTAAACTGTCAAATAAAAAATATCTTGTATTTAATCAAATTGTTCCTTTAAAAACAATATGGAAAAAATAAAGTATTTATAATTTATATCATTCTTAATAAGAAATGATATTAATATGTTTTAATTAAAATTACCATATTTTATAAAAAATTAAAAAAATTATTAATAAAAATACATTCATAGTAAAAATATTTATAAGGAATAAAAAATGTATAAAATAAAAAAAATTATTGGTAGAGAAATAATTGATTCAAGAGGCTTTCCTACTGTAGAAGCAGAAGTACATTTACAAGATAATTCAATTGGAATTTTTTCTTGTCCTTCTGGAGCTTCTACTGGATCACAAGAAGCATTAGAATTCAGGGATAATGATCCATCACGGTTTTTAGGAAAAGGCGTTTCCAAAGCAATTAAGATGATTAATACAATATTATTTAATACGTTAAAAAATAAAAATGCAGAAAATCAAAAAGAAATTGACAATATTATGTTAGATTTAGATGGAACAAAAAATAAAAAAAAACTTGGAGCAAATACCATTTTATCAATTTCTATGGCAACAGCAAAAGCAGTAGCAATGAGTAAAAAAATTCCATTTTATGAATACATTGCAGAATTAAATAATACTCCAAAATGTTTTTCCATGCCACTTCCTATGATTAATATTCTAAATGGAGGTAGCCATTCAAATAATAATTTAGATATTCAAGAATTTATGATACAACCTATAAGCGCAAAAAACATAAAAGATGCGATTAGAATGGGATGTGAAATTTTTCATAATTTAGGTATTATTTTAAAAAATAAAAATATTAATACATCAGTAGGAGATGAAGGAGGATACGCACCTAATTTACCATCCAATGAATCTGCAATATTATTAATTCAAGAAGCAATACAAAAATCTAATTATCATTTAGGAAAAGATATTACATTAGCTATAGATTTTGCAGCATCTGAATTCTATAATAAAAATACGAAAAAATATTTTTTAAAAAGTGAAAATAAATATTTTACTTCTCGGGAATTTAACCATTTTATTGAACAATTATCATTAAAATATCCTATTACTTCTATTGAAGATGGTCAAAGTGAACTAGATTGGAATGGTTTTATATATCAAACTAATTTATTAGGTCATCGCATTCAAATTGTAGGAGACGATTTATTTGTTACGAATTCTGAAAAATTATATCAAGGAATCAAAAAAAAAATTGCTAATGCTATTTTAATTAAACTTAATCAAATAGGAACATTAACAGAAACTTTAAAAACTATTCAAATGGCTAAAAAATACAAATATGCTACAATAATATCACATCGTTCTGGAGAAACCGAAGATACTTCTATTGCTGATTTAGCTGTAGGTACACAATCAGGACAAATTAAAACAGGATCTATGAGTAGATCTGAAAGATTATCTAAATACAATAGACTCATTAGAATAGAAGAAGAATTAGGAACATTTTCTGCTCCTTTTAGGGGTATAAAAGAACTCAAAAAATATTTTTAATGAATAGAAATAAATTATATAATTCTATTATTCACATAAAAAGGGATATTAAAAATAATATCATATTTTAATAAATTAAAATATGATTGTATAAAATATTCAATATTTTAAATATTAATTATGAATAAAAAAAAAAATATCATTTTAATAGATGCATATTCTTATCTTTACCGAATATTTTATGCAAAATTAAAACAAAACAATATCAAAAAACAATCATTAAACATTGAATTGAGTTTATTAAACATTTTAAAAAAAATGATGATAGAATTCAATCCAAAAAAATTAATTATTGTTTTTGATACAAAAGGTAAAAACTTTCGAAATACAATATTTAAAAAATATAAAATAAATAGAATCAAAATGCCATATGCGCTACAATGTCAAATTCCTAAAATATTACAACTATTAACGAATGTCGGTATCCCTGTAATTAGTATGCCTAATTTTGAAGCCGATGACATCATCGGTACATTATCAAAAATTGCTGAAAAACATGGAGATCATGTACTTATTGGAACATGTGATAAAGATTTAGCTCAATTAGTCAATAAAAATATTTATATACTGAATAACATGACTAATACTATTTTAAAAGAACAAAATATCAAAATAAAATATGGAGTACCACCAAAATTAATTATTGACCTATTATCTTTAACAGGAGACACGGCTGACAATATTCCTGGAGTAAAAGGTATTGGAAAAAAAATTGCAATTGCATTGTTAATAAATATTGGAAATATTACCAAAATATACAATAATTTTGAAAAAATTCGTAAATTACCTTTACGAGGGACACAAAACATTATTAATAAATTAATAAATGGTAAAAAAATGGCATTTTTATCGTATAAATTAGCAAAAATTCAATGTGAAATTAATATTGTTAAAAAATATGAAGAACTAAATTTTTTCATCCCGAATCTAAAAAACATAAACAAAGAAATAAAATATAAAAAAATTATACAAGATATTCAAAATGTTATTTTGAATAATTCATCATAACAAATGTAAATACTTATCCATCATTTTGAAAAAAAAAATACCAAGAATGAATAACATGTAAAACTAAAGATATACCTATTTTTTGTAAGGAAGAAAATAAAATAATATTAATATCTTTAAAATATATTGTTAATTCTTTTCGTAAAATATTCAATTGCCTATTTTGTTGTAGTTTACTTAATTTATCACATTTTGTTAATAAAATAACACATTTCACTGATTTATATTGTACCAGTTGCAATATTTTTTTATCCATGTATCGTAATAATCTTCGAATATCAACAAATAATATAATTCCCTTTAAACATGTACGATATTCTAAATAATGTAAAATTAAATTATATTTCTTATTTATATTCTTTTCATATAAAGAATAACCATATCCGGGAAAATCTACAAATCTTAGATTATTATATATTGTAAAAAAGTTAATCATATTAGTTCTACCAGGATTTTTACTAAAACGAGATAATTTACTTTTATTCGTCAAAGCATTAATAGCAGTAGATTTACCAGAATTAGAATAACCAACAAATCCAATTTCTATTCCATTTTTTGGAACATGATTACACATAAAATTAGTCGCACTTGTTAAAAAAGTAGCATTATTATAGTAATATCGCATTTTATTATCTAATGATATATCATTTAATGAATAACATTTATTTTATATATTATATAATAATTATTAATATTTTTATGAAAATTTTGATAAAGGAAATAAAATAATTATGCAATTAAGAAATATAGCTATTATTGCTCATATTGATCATGGAAAAACAACACTATTAGATAAATTATTAGAACAATCTGGTTGTTTAAAAAATCACAAAGAAATGTATCATAGAATTATGGATTCTAATATTTTGGAAAAAGAAAGAGGAATTACTATTCTATCTAAAAATACGGCTATTGAATGGAAACAATATAGAATTAATATTATTGATACACCAGGACACTCAGATTTTGGAGGAGAGGTAGAAAGAATATTATCTATGGTAGATTCTGTATTATTAGTTGTAGATGCAGTAGATGGACCAATGCCACAAACTAGATTTGTAACAAAAAAAGCATTTGAACACAATATAAATCCTATAGTTGTAGTCAACAAAATTGATAGAAAAAATTCTAGACCTGAATGGGTAGTAGAAAAAATATTTGATTTATTTATTAACTTAGATGCAACAGAAAAACAACTAGATTTCCCAATTATTTATACTTCAGCAATTTTAGGATCATCAGGTACTGAATACGATAATATGAAAAAAGATATGTCTGAATTATTTAAAGCGATTGTAAAATATACTCCAACACCAAAAGTATATCAAGAAAAAAAATTACAAATTCAAATATCACAATTAGACTATGATAATTATTTAGGAGTCATAGGTATTGGTCGTATACAACAAGGAAAAATACAAATTAATCAACAGGTATCCATAATTGATACAAAAGGAAAAAAAAAACAAGGAAAAATAACAAAAATTTTAAAATATTTAGGCCTACAAAAAATAGAAATACAACATGCATCTGCTGGAGAGATCATTGCAATTACAGGTATTGATGATTTAAATATTTCAGACACAATCTGTGATCTGAATTATATACGTCCATTACCACCAGTTTCCATAGATCCACCAACAGTAAATATGTTATTTTCAGTCAATACATCTCCATTCTGCGGACAAGAAGGAAAAAATCTAACATCTAATCAAATTTATCAAAGACTCAAAAAAGAAACGATAACTAATATTTCTTTAAAAATAGAATTGACTAATAATACTAATGTTTTTTCTGTATCAGGAAGAGGAGAATTACATTTATCTATCTTAATTGAAAATATGAGAAGAGAAGGTTTTGAATTATCAGTATCAAGACCCAAAGTAATTTTTAAAAACACAAATAACATACAAACGGAACCATTCGAAACAGCAATCATTGATATTGAAATACGACATCAAGGTACTATTATGAAATTTATAGGAGATCGAAAAGGAAAAATGATTAATATGAACACAGAAAAACAAGGAAGAATACAACTAGAATATATTATTTCAAGTCGCGCATTAATAGGTTTCCGTAGTCAATTTATGAATATCACATCAGGAACTGGAATATTTTATTCTTCTTTTTTACATTACGATACAGTACAAATCAATAATCTTGGACAAAGAAAAAATGGTGTTTTAATTTCTAATGGTACCGGTATAGCAACAGGATTTGCATTATTTAATTTACAAGAAAGAGGTAAATTATTTATTAAACATGCAGAAAAAATATATACAGGACAAATTATTGGAATACACAATAGATCTAACGATTTAACTGTAAATTGCCTAACAGGGAAAAAATTAACTAATATGAGAGCATCAGGTACTGATGAAGCCATTAATTTAGTTCCTCCAACAAAAATGAATTTAGAAAAATCATTAAGTTTTATTAATGATGATGAATTAGTAGAAATCACACCAAAATCAATACGAATAAGAAAAAAATATTTAAACGAAAATGATCGAAAAATTGCAAGTAGAAATTCTAAAAATAAACCATTAATACAATAGTATTGATACTTCCATAGAAAATATATTTCTGTAATATTTTTAACAAAAAATATTATTAAAATAATTACAACATTCGTACATCATTTTAAAAAATAAAAAATTTACTCTTTTTATTATGATGAATACGAAATATACAATTCATAAAATCACTATTTTTTAAAATACATTGAAGAATAAAAATATTATGTTGAACGTAAAAAATAAAAAATATCTTTCCTATTTTTTTCCATTGAAAATTCTGAAAAACTTCAATAGTAGAAAATAAATCAATGGTATCATATGAAATACCAATTAAACAAAATAATTTTTTATAATTAGTTTTTTTAAAATGAATTTTTGCAATCATTTCCTGACCACAATAACAACCCTTATTAAAATCAATTGCATGTAATAATTCTAAATTCATATTTTGAGGAAAAAATTTTTTAGACATTTTCTCTTCTAAAATTGGAATACCAGCTGTAATATCTAAAAATAACCATTTATCATACACCATAGGTATTAATTTTTTAAGTAAAAAATTTTTTATTAAAAATAAATCATTTTTTTTACAAATCACTAAAAATCTTTCTATAGGTTCTGGAAACCATAATATAATAATATCTTTTAAAATAATCAATGGAGAATTATGATTAGGTAAATTATTAAAATATAAAAGAAGAATATTTTTAGCATGCATCCCCATCACTCCTAATAAAAAATATTCACTGATTGTATTAATCTGAATATTCGAAAAAATAGAATATTTTTTTAACTCGAAGATTTGTAATTCAGTAGTACAATGGCGTTGAATATACATATATCCATTGTCATAATGAAATAACCTCAATATACTGTGTACTTTCCCATTCGCACTACAATGTGCACACAAAATATGATTATTATCTTTTAAATTAAATAGGTTAACAGTAATCTGACTATTTAAATATTTTGTACTATCTATACCGGTTACTCTTGTTATAGACCAATGTTTTAGTATTTCAAAACAACATAAATTATTATACATAATATTCATAGAAATAACTTCATTTTTTAATAAAATAATAAAAATAGCAAATATTTTTAAAATTTTTTATATTATAAAATAATATATACAATATACATTTTTATACACGTGTATTATATAAATATATTTATATTATAAAGTATTTTTAAAATACTAAAGTATTTAATTGTTAAAATTGTAAAATACATGATAAATAAGGCAAAAATATGTTTTCAACAATAAATGTATGCAATAAACAATTAATCCAAATACAAGAAAAAATAATAGATTTTAAAAAGAAAATAAGAAAAAAAAAAGAAAAAAAAATACTTCAAAAAGATACAATACCTAATCACATACATTGTGAAAATAATTATAATATAAAAAAAAAAAACGAAAAAAATAAAAATATTTTCAATATTATTCAAGAAATAGAAAGAATTGAAAAAATTCTTTATGAGACTAAAGAATTAATAAACATTTCTTTAGAATTAAAAGATACAAGTATAATACCAGAAATTATACAATCAATAAAGAATATAAAAAATAAATTTAAAAAAATAAAAATCAAATATATTTTTCGAAAAAAATACGATTCTTGTAATTGCTACCTTGATATACATTCAGGTTCTGGTGGAATAGATGCACAAGATTGGTCAAAAATGTTACTAAGAATGTACTTAAAATGGATAGATAAAAAAAAATTTAAAATAGAAATTATACAAGAGTTATATGGAGAAATAGCTGGTATTAAGTCTGCAACAATTCGAGTAATCGGAAAATATGCATTTGGATGGTTAAGAACCGAAACAGGTATTCATAGACTTATTAGAAAGAGCCCATTTAATTCCGGAAATCGTCGCCATACTTCATTTAGTTCTGCTTTTATATATCCAGAAGTTGAGAATGCTATAAATATTAAAATGCATCCTTCTGAACTAAGAATTGATGTCTATAGAGCTTCAGGAGCAGGAGGACAACATGTTAACCGTACTGAATCTGCAGTTAGAATTACTCATCTGCCTACATCAACAGTAACACAATGCCAAAACGAAAGATCACAGCACAAAAATAAAGAACAGGCAATGAAACAAATGCAAGTCAAACTATATAAAATAGAACTAGAAAAAAAAAATGCTGAGAAACAAAATATTGAAAAAAATAAATCTTCAATATGTTGGGGTAATCAAATTCGATCATATATATTGGATCATTCTCTTATCAAAGATATTAGAACAGGTATTGAAACTAGAAATATTCAATCAGTTTTAAATGGAAATTTAGATATTTTTATTGAAAAAAGTTTAAAAATGGGATTGTAATAAAAATTATGATAGATAAAAAAAATTTTCAACATCACAATAATGTGCATGAAAATCATGAATATGAAAACAGAAAAAAAAAGTTAATGAAAATTCGTAAAAATGGATTTTCTTTCCCAAATAATTTTCAAACAAATACTAATATTACTAAAATTAATGAAAAATATAATTGTATCACAAATCACGAATTAAAAAAAAAATCTATATTAGTAAATATTATAGGTAGGATAACAAACCAAAGAATTATGGGAAAGGCATCTTTTGTAAACATTAAAAGTACAATAGAAGAAATTCAAATTTATGTTACAGAAAAAAAAATTTCTTCTGAAATATATCAAAAAAAATTTAAAAAATTAGATATAGGAGATATTATTGGTGTTACGGGTATTCTTTTTAAAACAAAAACAAAACAACTATCTATATATTGTGAAAATATTATATTATTATCAAAGTCATTAAGACCACTTCCAGATAAATTTCATGGATTATCTAATCAAGAAATTAAGTATAGAAAAAGATATCTTGATTTATTATCAAGTAAAAATACCATGAAAATTTTTTATACAAGATCTAAAATCTTAATGCTCATTCGGGAGTTTATGCATAGAAATGATTTTATTGAAGTTGAAACACCAATGATGCAAAATATTCCAGGAGGTGCTACTGCTCGTCCTTTTATTACATACCACAACACACTAGATATGAAAATGTATTTAAGGGTTTCTCCAGAATTATATTTAAAAAGATTAATTATTGGAGGATTCGAACGTATTTATGAAATTAATCGTAACTTTAGAAATGAAGGAATTTCTTCTAAACATAATCCAGAATTTACTATGATGGAATTATATATTGCACATGCTAACTATCAAGATCTAATATTATTTATTACCAATTTATTAAGATCAATTATTAAAACTATATATGGGTCTCATACTCTACAATATCAAAAAAATATATTATATTTTCAAAAACCATTTCCTGTATTGACTATGAAAAATGCAATTATACACTACAATCCAAATATTCAAAAAAATCATTTATCTAATTTAGAACAAGCAAAAAAAATTTCTATTTTATATGAAATACCAATTAAAAAAACTTGGACATTAGGAAAAATAATTGCAAAAATCTTTGAATGCACAACAGAAAAAAAATTGATTCAACCAACTTTTATTACTGAATATCCAATTGAAATCTCTCCATTAGCTCGAAGAAATAATATTAAAAAAAATATTGCTGACAGATTTGAATTATTTATGGGGGGAATAGAAATAGCAAATGGTTTTTCAGAATTAAATGATCCCGAAGATCAAAAAAAAAGATTCTTAAACAAACAAAATATCAAATACCAAGATAATCCAAAAAAAATATTATATGATATAGAATATATTGAAGCCATGGAGTACGGTATGCCTCCAACAGCAGGATTAGGAATTGGAATTGACAGATTAATCATGATTATTACAAATCAAGACAGCATACGTGATGTTATATTATTTCCAACACTACGAACTTTACAAAATACGGATCACAAATGATAAATTTAGAAAATAATAATCATTCCTTAAATATTACAAACATATTATCAGTAATAAAAAAATACGGAAATCCTATATGGATATACGATTCCAAAATTATTGCCAATCAAATTCAAAAACTAAAAAAATTTGATGTTATTCGATTTGCTCAAAAAGCATGTTCAAATATTCATATATTACAATTTATGAAAAATTTCCGAATAAAATTAGATGCTGTATCATTAGGAGAAATAGAACGTGCTTTAACATCAAATTTTCAATCCAATAATGATGAAATTATATTTACTGCTGATATTTTTGATAAAGAAACACTCCTAAAAATCGTTAATTACAAAATAACAGTTAATGCAGGTTCATTAGATATGTTAAAGCAATTAGGAAAAATTTCTCCAGGACATAAAATATGGATTCGTATTAATCCTAAGTTTGGTCATGGGCACAATAAAAAAACTAATACGGGAGGAGAAAACAGTAAACACGGAATATGGAACCCCATGTTGGCAATTCCTATTATTAAAAAATATAAATTACAACTTGTAGGATTACATATGCATATTGGTTCTGGTGTAGACTATCAACATTTGCAAAAAGTATGTAATGCTATGGTAAAACAAGCAAAATTATTCAACCAAGATATTAAAGCAATTTCTGCAGGAGGAGGATTATCTATTCCTTACAAAATCACCGATATTCCAGTAGATACTGAACATTATTTTAAATTATGGAATAGTGCTAGAAATAAAATTCAAAAACATTTTAAACATCCTATTCAACTAGAAATTGAACCAGGTCGTTTTTTAGTTGCAGAATCTGGCATTTTAGTTGCAGAAGTATATGCTATCAAGTATGTTCAAAAAAAAAGATTTACTTTAATTAATGTCGGTTTCAATGATTTACTACGACCTGTACTATATGGCAGCTACCATCATATTTCGGTAATATCTAAAAAATTAAAAAAAATACAAACAAATAATCACATCAAAACCATTATTGCTGGTCCATTATGTGAATCTGGTGATATTTTTACACAAAACGAACATGGAGAATTAATAGAAAGAGAATTACCAGAAATACATATTGGAGACTATATTGTATTTCATGATACTGGAGCCTATGGTGCTTCTATGTCTTCAAACTATAATACTCGACCATTAATACCAGAAATACTCTTTATAAATAATACTCCAAAGGTCATTAGAAGAAGACAAACTATAGAAGATATCTTAAAATTAGAAATAGATATTTCTGAATAATATAAGATTAATCATTCTTTTAAAAAAAATAATTATATATCATGTTTTATACAAAAATATTTACATGCAATTCATTTATCAAATCAAAATGATAATATAAAATTCTATTTTATTATTTTCATAATATATAAAAATTTTTATAAATTTTGAAAGTGTAAACTATAAAATATAGTATATATTCTATGATACTATATATTATATAATAACAATAAATATTGTATCATCGTCAACACTATAAAAATATTCTTATATATTTTAATAATTTATCAAAAGGAATAAAATACTTTTGGAAAATATCAATCATTTAAAAAACAAAAAACAAAAAATGTTTTATATAAAAACATGGGGATGTCAAATGAACGAATATGATTCATTAATGATTTCCGATATTTTAATAAAACAAAAAAAATACAATAATACACAAGAATTTAAAAAAGCTGATATTCTCATTCTCAATACGTGCTCTATAAGAGAAAAGGCACAAGAAAAATTATTTCATCAGCTAGGTAGATGGAAAAAATTAAAACAACAAAATAAAAACCTTATTATTGCTGTAGGAGGATGTGTTGCAAATCAAGAAGGAAAAAAAATACTTAAAAGAGCTAATTTTGTTGATATTATTTTTGGAACACAAACATTACACAGATTACCAAAAATGATTTCACAAAAAATTAAACAACAAAAATCTCTTATAGATATCAGTTTTCCAAAACTAGAAAAATTTAATATTATAATACCAAAAAAAAATGTTCAATGTTCACAATCAATATCAATAATGGAAGGATGTAACAAATATTGTTCTTTTTGTATTGTTCCTTATACTAGAGGCAGAGAAATTAGTAGACCATTTCATGATATTATAGATGAAATTACATATTTATCTAATAATGGAACCAGGGAAATTCAATTATTAGGACAAAATGTTAATTCATATAAAAACATAGATAAAAATGGAAAAAAATATACGTTTTCAAAACTACTCAGATCAATTTCGTTAATTCCTAAAATTTATAGAATTAGATTTATTACTAGTAATCCAATGGATTTTACTGATGATATTATTGATGTATATTATGAAACACCAAAATTAGTCAGTTTTTTACACTTACCAATACAAAGTGGATCTAATAAAATATTAAGACTCATGAAGCGTCCTTATTCTATTATAGATTATGAAAATATTATTAATAAATTAAGAACTGCAAGACCAAATATACAGATTAGTTCCGATTTTATTGTTGGATTTCCGGGAGAAACAGAAAAAGATTTTTTAGATACAATGCATATCGTCTCTAAAATTAATTTTGATATGAGTTTTAGTTTCTTATATTCTCCAAGACCAGGAACAAAAGCATCAAAACTACTAGATCATACTAGTTTAATAAATAAAAAAAAAAGATTACAAATATTACAAGAAAAAATTAAACAACAAACAAGAAAATGGAGTAAAAAGATTCTTAACACCAATCAAAAAATTTTAGTAGAAAAATATTTTGATCAAGATAAAAAATATGTATTAGGAAAAACTGAACATAATAGAACTGTGTTTTTTGAAGGAAATAAAAATATGATTGGAAAAATTATTACAGTACAAGTTTTAAAACAAGAAAATTCTTTTTTCTATGGAAAATATATTATATAATATATTTTCTAAAAATATTTTTATACCATTCGACATATGAAAAACATAAAGTTAAATTTAAAGATTAAAATTAAAGAAAAAAATATCATTCCAAAAAAATGTAAAATACAACAATGGATACAAAATATTCTACATAAAAAATGTGAAATTACTATTTGTATAGTAAATAAAAAAGAAATACAAAAAATAAATTTTACTTATCGTAATAAAAATCAACCAACAAATATATTATCTTTTCCATACCAAATACCAAAATATACTCAATCGTATTTAATTGGAGATTTAGTAATTTGTGCAGAAATTATGCAAAAAGAAATTCTTGAACAAAATAAAACATTAGAATCCCACTGGGCACACATCATTATTCACGGTATTTTACATTTATTAGGTTACCAACACAAAAATCAAAAAAAAAAAAATAAAATGGAAAAAATTGAAATTGATACTATGAAAAAATTAGGTTATGGAAATCCATATATTCTGAAATAAAATGTTGATAACTTGGTATTAATAAAAATATAAAATAATAAAAATATTTGATATAAAATAATACTATAATGCTTTAAAAATATATTTAATTACTAAAATACAATAAAAAATAAAAGATTTTTTATCCTTTTTATACATCTATCTAATATTTGAAAAAATAACTTTATTTTTAATATATTTAATAATAAATAAATTGAAATTATAATACAAAATATGGAAAAAATATATTCCCCAAAAACAATTGAAAAAAATATCCAGAAATACTGGGATACTCAAAAAACTTTTAAAGTTTATGAAAACAAAAAAAAAAAAAAATATTATTGTTTATCTATGTTACCATACCCATCTGGAAAACTACATATGGGACATGTTAGAAATTATACTATTGGTGATGTTCTGGCTAGATACCACAGAATGCAAGGTAAAAATGTTTTACACCCAATTGGATGGGATGCTTTTGGACTACCAGCAGAAACAGCAGCCATCAAAAATAATATAGTACCTATGCAATGGACATACCAAAACATTCAATATATGAAAAAACAGCTACAAAAATTGGGTTTGAGCTACGATTGGGATCGAGAAATTACAACTTGTGAACCAAATTACTATAAATGGGAACAGTGGTTATTTAATAAATTATATTATAAAAAATTAGTATATAAAAAAAAATCAATAGTGAACTGGTGTCCAAAAGATAAAACAGTTCTAGCAAATGAACAAGTGATAAATAATCAATGTTGGAGATGTCAATCAAAAATTATTACAAAACTACAATCACAATGGTTTCTGAAAATTACCAAGTATTCAGAAAGACTATTGAATGATTTAAAAACATTAAATCAATGGCCTAAAAAAGTAAAAACAATGCAAAAAAATTGGATTGGTTTATCTAAAGGCTTTGAAATAATTTTTGATATTTTGAATACAAATCAAAAAATTACAATCTATATTACAAAATTACATTTATTAATAGATATACAATTTATTGCCATATCTCCATTGCATCCTTTATCAAAAGTAGAACTTCAAAAAAAAGAACTCAAAGAGTTGATCAATAATACTTATAATACCCAAAATAATAATATTCATTATTCTACATTTAAGTATCTAGGCAAAAAAATTTCAAAATACGCAATTCATCCAATTACAAAAAAAAAAATTCCTATCTGGATTACAAATTATACAGAATTAGAATATAAAACAGATACTCGCGGATCCCTACCAAACCACAACATGTATGATTTTTATTTTTCAAAAAAATACAATATTACTATCAAAAAAGTTAATACACTACATCAATTCCAAATATTTCATAATATCAAAAAAGAAAATATGGATGAAACAATTTTTAAATATTTAAATATAGAAAAAAAAATAAAAAAAAAAAATAATTTTTTATTAAAAGACTGGGGAATATCACGACAAAGATATTGGGGAACGCCAATACCGATTATATACATTAACAATAAAATGATGACTATTCCAAATAATCAATTACCATTGATATCACCAAAAATTAATACTAATCACGAATTTCAAAAAATCGGGAAAATATATAAAAAATGGTCACATGTATATATTAATAAAATACCTGCAAGAAGAGAAACAGAAACTTTTGATACTTTTATAGAATCATCATGGTACTACATTAGATATACTTGTCCAAGTTTTACTGGGATGTTAGATAAAAAATTAGTAAACTACTGGCTTCCTGTAGATCAATATATTGGTGGTATTGAACATGCTACTATGCATCTAATTTATTTTAGATTTTTTCATAAAATCCTGTACGATTTAAATCTTGTAAAAAATCGCGAACCAGTTGTTAATTTATTATGTCAAGGAATGGTACTTTCTGATGCTTTTTATTATATTAATCAAAAAGGAGAAAAAAAATGGATTTCCAGTAAAAAAATTAAAATCACAAAAAATAAAAATGGCAATATTAAAAATATTTGTTCCAAAAAAAAAGAAAAAATTATCCATGCTGGTATGATGAAAATGTCAAAATCAAAAAATAACGGTATCGATCCTGAAGAAATGATTGAAAAATATAGCGCGGATACTATTAGATTATTTATGATGTTTTCTGCACCCATCACTGCAGATATAGAATGGAATGAATCTGGAGTCAAAGGGATGTATAGATTTTTACAAAAAATTTGGAAATTAGTATATGATTATATACATAATGTTCATGAAAAAATAAAAAAAAACAATATTTCTCAAGTAAAAGAAATAAATAATATTTTAAATAAAACCGTTATCAAAGTATCACACGATATAGAAAATAGAAAATCATTTAATACTGCAATTTCTGAAATTATTAAATTTACAAATTATATTCAAAAAATTTTTCTTATACAAAACCACGAAAAAAAATTTATAAAATATATTTTAAATACAATAATTAAAATCTTATACCCATTTACACCACATATCAGTTTTTATTTATGGAAAAAAATTAATCACAATCATAATATTGATATTGAAAACTGGCCAAAATATAATGTAAATCTTATTAATGAAGAAAATATACCTTTAATAGTACAAATTAATGGGAAAAAAAAAGAAATTATGCTTATACAAAAAAATACTACAAAAACAAAAATTATAGAATATTTATATAATACATCAAAAATATCCAATTTTTTAAAAAAAAATAATATTAAAAATATCATATATATAAAAAATAAATTAATTAATTTAGTTATATAATATATGCATAATTTAAAAATAGTAAATCATAAAATTGAATTAATGCTATTATATAATAAATATTATTTTTATTTAATTATTAAAGAAGATTTTCTACTCGCTAAAAATATAGAAAAAAAAATATTATTTTTTTATAAAAAAAAAAAATATGATATTTTCATTAAAATAGAGATAAATTCTATTATAGATTATCAAAAAATATATTTTGAATACCAACAAGAAAATCTCTTTTCTTATAAAAAAATTTTATTAATCTATATTAAAGAAGATTATATAGAACATCATATTTTAGATATGTTATATAAAACATATCAATATAATGATAAAAATATTATACTTATCATCCAATTTACAAATTTAAATTATAAAAATAATATTGATTATATAAAACAAAAACTTCAAAAATATAATATTGTTATTATAAATTGTCATTTTTTATCAAACAGAGAAACTAGAAATTGGATTATCAAAAAAATGAAAAAATTTCATTTACATTTAACACTACAATCAATTAATCTTTTGTTACACAATTATGCATGTAACTTATTAAAGTTATATAATATATTAAAAATATTAAATATCATTAATATCCATAATAAAAAAATTACATTACAATGTGTAAAAAATATAATTGAAGATAGTGTCATGTTCAATATAAAAAATTGGATTGATTCGTTATTTTTAAAAGATACCGGTAGATCTTTAAGAATATTACATTTTTTTCAAAAAAATAAATATAATATATCACATATTATACAATATTTAAAAATCAATTTAATATATTTAATTCACAAAAAAGAAAATAATATTTATAATAATTATTTTAATCAATTAGAAAAACAATGTATTATAAAATATGATAATATCACTTTAACAAACATTCTCAAAAATATTAATTATTCAAAATTATATAAAATTATTAAAATACTCTATCATATAGAGATTAATATTAAAAAAAATAATATTTTTTTTCACTGGGAATATTTAAAAATCATAGTATTTATTTTTTAAATCTAAAATATATCATGAATAAATTTAAATAACTAAAAATATTATCAATACAAATCATATTTTCATACATAATATATAACATAATAATACAATTATTAAAAATATAATTATAATATTAAAAGAACAGGTTATTATAATATTATTATATGATGATTACAATATTAAATTTAATACATTTTAGATGTCCAGATACTATTCTTATGTTAAAAAAAAAAATAAAATCAATTAATAAAAAAAACGAAATACTCGTTTTAACGAATGATATTGCTACGAAATGGGATATACCAAGATTTTGCAAATTTATGAATTATAAATTAATTAATATAAATATCAAAAATGTACCATATAAATTTTTAATTCAAAAAATATAAAAATTATTTTTTATTTAAAATCATTAACATTCTACGAATGGGCTCTGCAGCTCCCCATAATAATTGATCTCCAACAGTAAATACAGATAAAAATTTTTGTCCTATACTTAATAGTTTTCGAATTCTACCAACTGCAATATTTAATGTACCAGTAATAGCATTTGGTGTTAATAAATTAATTGTTGAATCAAAATCATTAGGAATAATATTAACCCAAGAATTATGCTGTTGAATACAATCTACAATATTAAAATAAGAAAGATGTTTTTTCAATTTAATAATAAAAGATTGACTATGACAACGAAATGTACTCACTCTAACACATGTACCGTCCATGGGAATTATAGAATTACAATTTAATATTTTATTTGCTTCTGATTGTACTTTCCATTCTTCTTTTGTTTGCATATTAGGCATTAAAGAATCAATCCAAGGTAAAATATTACCCGCTAGTGGTGCTAAAAATTGTTGTTTAGGAAATTCAGAATTTTTAGAAATATTAGAAATTCTCTTTTCAATATCTAATATAGAAATTTTAGAATTCTTTAAATCATGATATACAGAATTATATAAATACCCCATTTGCTGTAACAGCTCTATCATGTGTTTAGATCCTGCACCGGAAGCTGCTTGATAAGTAGAAAATGTAATATATTCAACCATGTTATTACAAAATAATCCACCCAGTGCCATTAACATTAAGCTAACAGTACAATTACCGCCAACAAACGTTTTAGTGCCATTTTGAATAGACTGCTCAATATATTTATAATTAATAGGATCTAAAACAATGATAGCATCATCATTCATTCTTAATGAAGATGATGCATCAATCCAATAACCTAACCAACCAGTATTTCGTAATTTATAATATACAGTATTTGTATATTCTGTACCTTGACAAGATACAATAATATCCATTTTTTGTAATTCTTTTAAATTATAAGCATCTCGTAAATTGTGTGTACAAACATCAGAAATATTAGGACATACTGTACCAATTTGCGATGTTGAAAAAAAAACTGCATTTATCTTACTAAAATTTCTTTCTTCAATCATCCTTTGTAATAATACAGAACCAACAATACCTCTCCAACCAATAAAACCAACAGTATTTTTCATATAATTATACTCTATAAATTATAAAAATTTTTATTATATTTAAAATATATCATAATATTTAAATAATATTAATTATATCAAAATATTTTAACACATAAAAATATTATAACATTATAAAATATTTAATGAAATTTAAAATATATAAAATATATAAATTATAAAATATAATATATGTTTATATAATATAAATATACTAGATAATTATAACAATATATTCATAAAATCTTCTATAGGAAACAATATGAAAGGAATGCTTTCTACAACTATTCTACTAATATTAATTATGGACCCTTTAGGAAATTTACCTATTGTGATGTCTATTCTAAAACATTTATCTCCTAAAAGACGTATTATAGTACTTATCAGAGAAATGGTTATTGCATTAATAATCATGATATTTTTCCTACTAGCAGGAGAAAAAACATTATCTATATTAGCTTTAAAAGCTGAAACAGTCTCCGTTGCAGGAGGAATTATATTATTTTTAATAGCAATAAAAATGATTTTTCCTGAAAATAATAAAAGTAATAAAAAAGATGATATGACAGAGCCATTTTTAGTACCATTAGCTATACCTTTAGTAGCTGGTCCTTCATTATTAGCAACATTAATGTTATTATCACACCAATATTCTCATCAAATATTGTCATTATCAATATCATTATTCATTGCCTGGAGTACCACTGTAATTATATTATTATTATCAGGAGTATTCCTAAAATGTATAGGACCAAGAGGAGTAAGTGCATTAGAGAGATTAATGGGATTAATACTAATTATGTTATCTACACAAATGTTCTTAGATGGAGTAACAACATGGTGTAAAATATAAAAATATCATGTTAAATGTATCTCATTAATATTATAATAAAGAATCATAATTGATATTAATGAAGATGATTTTATAAAAAATAAAAATATATTAATCTATCAAAAAATTTAAATATATTTTAATATAAAAAGATTATATCATAATATATACTTAATAAAAATATACTATTTTAACATAGTATATTTAATATTTCAATCATACATTAATATTTTAAATAACATAATAAGTGTTTTAATATGAAAAATCAAAACATAAATAAAATTAATAATATTTTGCATATTACTGAATTAGATCTTCATGATAAAAAAGTATTAATTCGTGTAGATTTTAATGTTATAATTGAAGATAATAAAATTATATCAGATACCAGAATTCAAGCAAGTATTCCAACAATTCTTTTTGCGCTACAAAATAATGCTAAAGTAATATTGATGTCACACTTAGGAAGACCAAAAGAAGGAATATATCAAGAACATTTTTCTTTATTCCCTATTGTAAAATATTTAAAAAATATACTTTACCAATATAATATATATTATACCAAAGATATTGATTCTATTGATATTAATGCAGGAGAATTAATCCTCGTAGAAAATGTTAGATTTAACATAGGTGAAAAAAATAACGATATTTCTTTATCTAAGAAATATGCAAAAATATGTGACATTTTCGTCATGGATGCGTTTGGTAGTGCACATAGAAAAGAAGCTTCTACTTTTGGAGTTGGTTTTTTTTCTAAAATAGCATGTGCTGGATTATTATTAATTTCGGAATTACAAGCACTAGAAAAAGCACTACAAAATCCCAAAAGACCTATGACAGCAATTGTTGGAGGTTCTAAAATATCTACAAAATTTAAATTATTGGAATCATTATCTATAATTGCAGATACTGTAATTGTAGGCGGAGGAATTGCAAATACCTTTTTAGCTATTGAAAATAATATTGGAAATTCATTATATGAACCAAAATTTATTGAATTAGCAAAAAAAATAAAAAAAAAATACAACATATTAATACCAGTCGATTCTAAAGTAGGAAAAAATTTTTCAAAATCAGAACAAGCGATATTAAAAAAACCAAGTGAAATAAACAAAAATGAAGAAATTATGGATATAGGAAACCATAGTATTCAAAATATTACAAAAATTCTTAAAAAATCAAAAACTATTCTTTGGAATGGACCAGTAGGAGTCTTTGAATTTCCAAATTTTAGTTTAGGAACCATCGAATTAGCAAAACAAATTTCTAAAAGCAATGCATATTCTATTGCCGGAGGAGGAGAAACATTATCTGTTATTGAAAAATTACAGATAAAAAATAAAATATCTTATATTTCTACCGGTGGAGGAGCATTTTTAAAATTTATTGAAGGTAAAATACTACCTGCAATCCAAATGTTAGAATTATGTAAAAAAAAATATTTAAAAAAATAAATATATTATAAAATATATATATAAATATTAATTAGGAAAAATATATGTCTAACATTTTAGATTGTATAAAAACTGGAGTGATTTTCGGAGAAGATATTAACACTCTTTTTAAAATTGCAAAAAAAAAAAATTTTGCAATACCAGCAATTAATTGTTCAAATATTGACATTATAAATATAGTATTAGCAACTGCAGAAAAATTCAAATCTCCTATTATTATACAATTATCATATGGAGGTTCTGCATTTATTTGTGGAAACGATACCAAAAATCTTTCTGAAACTAAAAAATCAATATTAGGTGCAATATCTGCCGCACAACATGTACACACAATTGCAAAATACTACAAAATTCCTATCATACTACATACAGACCATTGCCATAAAAAAATATTACCTTGGATCGATCATTTACTAGAAATCAGTGAAAAAAATTTTCAAAAAATAGGAAAACCAATCTTTTCGTCCCATATGATTGATTTATCTCAAGAAAATATTAAAGAAAATATTAAAATTTGTAGTAATTATTTAAAAAAAATGAAAAAAATTAACATGATTTTAGAAATAGAATTAGGATGCACGGGAGGAGAAGAAGATGGAATTAGTAATAGTCTTCATTCCCATACACTATACACAACACCAAAAGATGTAAATTACGCATACGAAAAGCTAAAAAAAATTAGCTCTAATTTTATGATTGCTGCATCTTTTGGTAATGTACATGGAGTTTATAGACCTGGAAATATTCATTTAAAACCAAAAATATTACAAAAAACGCAAAAATATATACAAAATAAACATAAATTATTATCTATCAATCCAATTAATTTTGTTTTTCATGGTGGTTCTGGATCTTCTATATCTGAAATTCAACAATCTATTAATTATGGTGTTGTTAAAATTAATGTTGATACAGATATACAATGGAAATATTGGGAAGGTATATTAAAATACTACAAAAACAATCAGGAATACTTACAAAAACAAATAGGAAATCCAAAAGGTATCGATCAACCAAATAAAAAATATTATGATCCAAGATCTTGGATACAATCAGCAAAAAATTCTGTATCTGTTGCAATGGAACAAATATTTAAAACTTTTAATTCTCATCATCTATGGTAAAATTTTATAAAATAAGGAGAATACAAATGCAAGAATTCAACGTAGTTAATAATATTAATTATGTAGGAAATTGGATAATATGTCATCAGCAAATATTATTAAAATATATTATTAATTCCATCTCAGCTATTACTATAACAATATTTGGAATTTTTACCTCTAATTTTTTATCTAAAATTTTTAATAAAATATTATTTACGAGAAAAATAGATACTACCGTATCTGATTTTTTAACAACAGTACTAAAATACGTTATTATTACAATCACAATGATTGCTGCTTTAGGTAGATTAGGAGTACAAACAACCTCTGTAATTGCTATATTAGGTGCTGCTGGAATGGCAATTGGATTAGCACTACAAGGTTCTTTATCTAATTTTGCAGCTGGAGTTCTATTAATAGTTTTTAGTCCTATTAGAATTGGAGAATATGTAGTTCTTAAAAGTGTTGCAGGTACTGTATTAAAAATACATGTATTTTACACTACTTTAAAAACATTAGATGGAAAAATTATTGTTGTTCCAAATAATCATATTACTTCAAATCAAATTATTAACTATTCTCGAGCTCCATGTAGAAGAAATGAATTTAGTATTCATGTTTCATATGATGTTGATGTTCGTTTAGTAGAAAAAATCTTAAAAGATACCATGTATAATGAACCAAGAGTATTAAAAAATAAAGATATATTGGTGGGAATTAATAAATTTGAACCATATTCTATAAACTTTATTGCACGTTGTTGGAGTAATACTAATATTTTAAATGCAGTATACTGGGATTTAATGATTAAATTTAAAATTGTTCTAGATGAACATAATATAAATATTTCACATCCAAAATTAGATGTATATCTCAATAATAAAGAATCATAAATTTATAAATATGATTACAAAATATTTTTAATAACCATGATAAAAATATATCAATCAAGTAATTTAAATACTTTAATACATACAGTATGCAAAAAAATATACCATAGTAATACTGCCAATACAATCCAAAAAGAAATCTTTATTGTAGAAAACGTACAAATAAAAAATTGGATTAATAATGAAATTGCAAATTATATGGGAATTTCAGCAAATATTCTTTTTATAAAATTTAATAATTTTCTTTCCAAAATATTAAATAAAATAATATTTCGTAAATTTTATCAACATGATGATTGTTTATATCATTTACAATGGAAAATAATGAAAATTATAGAAAAAAAAAATATTATTCCTTTTATTCAAAATAAAGATAGTTTATTTAAAAAATATGAATTTTCGAAATACTTATCACAATTATTTTATCAATATTCAATATATAGAACAACGTGGACAAACAATTGGGAACATAATATAGTCCATGAAACATTATTTCAAAAACATAACTGGCAAATTAAACTTTGGAAATTATGTAATAATTTTTTTATAAAAAAAAAATGTTTTCTATGGAACAATAAAAAAATATTAAATATATTTTCTCAAAATATTAAATCTTTTTATAAACAAAAACATAATCTTCCAAAAAAAATTTTTATCTTTAATAATTTTACAATGCAAGAATCTCAATTACAAATATTAAAAATCTTTAGTAAATTCATTGATATCAACCTACTTACTGTAATTCCTAATAACTATTTTATTATTTCAAAAGTGTATAATAAAAAAAAAAAATATGAAATAAATAAAAAAATCTACTATAAAAAATTCTTTAATAACAAAAAAAAATATTTTATACACCATCCACTTTTATATCAATGGGGACATATAGGATTTAAATGCTTATTATTATTTACTAAATATCATAATATATACATAAAAAATATAAAAAACAAAATACCCAAAAATAGCATTCTTAATCATATCAAAAATAGAATGCAAAAAAAAAACATCTATTTAAAAAAAAAAATTATATTAAATCCACTAGATAAATCTATTGCTATCAATGTATGTAAAACAATATTACATGAAATTCAGATTTTATATCAAAATATTTGTAATATATTAAAAAATAATTCCAAAATTTTAATACATGATATTGTCGTAGCAACACATAATTTAAATACCTACATTCCTATTATTCATACAGTATTTCAATCACCGCTACAAAAAGAAAATATTCCATATGTGATATGTATCAAAGAAAAAAAAAATATATATAGTATATTAAGTACAATAGACATAATATTTAATTTGCCGAAAAATAATTTAGAATATCAAGATATATTCTTCATTTTAGAAAATAACAATATCAGTGAAAAATTTTATATCAATAAAAAAGAAATTGATCTTTTAAAAACATGGACAAAAGAAGTTAATATTATCTGGAATGACACTGATCAAAACAATAAAAATAAAAATGATAAAAATAAAATCAATAATACCTGGACATTTGGTATTAATAGAATATTATTAGGTTGTACATTTATAAAAAAAAATCAAATATGGAATAATATCGTACCATATCAATCTCTCGAAAATTCATCTACTAATTTAGTAAATAAATTTATTATTTTTATTCAAAAAATAAAAAAATGGAAAAAAATACTCTTATATCCCAAAAAATTAAAAAACTGGATTAAAGTATTAAAAAACATTATCAAAGATTTCATAACTTTAAATCAAGACAATAAAAAAGAATGTAATCATCTTATAAACGTATGGTCTTCTATTATTGAAGCAGGGATAAATATAAAATATACAACAAGAATTAATATAAGTATTATATATAACCAATTATATTCCCACATTAAAAAAAAACATACAGAACAAAAAAGCATTATTGGAAAATTATCATTTTGCAATATCAAATCTATTACTACTCTTCCATTTAAAATAATATACCTATTAGGTATTAATGAAGAAGAAAATGACGTCAATAATACGTTTCAGGAATTCAATTTAATAAATATATATCCAAGAAAAAATGATCAAAATATTAAATATCAAAATCGTTACAATTTTTTACATATTATTAATGCAGCACAAAAAAATATTTATATCAGTTATCATCAATATTCACATAAAAATAATAATATTAAATTAAATCATTCATATATCGTTGATGAATTAATAAGTTATATTTTAAATAATTTTACTATTTTAAAATATAATCATATCATGAATAAAAAAGAACTTCTTAAACATTTTTTGAATACAAATAGAAATTTAAGAAATTTTAATAATTTTACAATACAAAAAAAAAATTACAAAAAATCTTTTTTAATTAAAAATATCCCTAATAATTCTCAAAAAATTAATTTTCAAAAATTTTTATTATTTTGGAAAAATCCCATTTTTTACTTTTTTAATAAACAACTCAAAATAAAATTTCATTCTGATGAAATATATTCAAAAACAAAAAAATATGCACCATTTTCGATAAGTAAAATCAACCAAATACTAATTAATAAACAGATAATTCAAGATTATAAAGAACATAAAAATATTGATCAATTATTTTTATTTTATAAAAATACAGGAATACTACCAAATAAAAATTTTGATATAATATTTTGGGAACAACAAAAAAAAAAAATACAACAATTATTAAAAAAAATACCACACTTTCACAACAATCATATTACAAAAGAATTTCATATACCTATACAAAAATATATCATGTATGGAAAAATCGAACTACACAACCACCAAAACATATTAATATGTCCAAAAAATATATTACAATTTCAAGATATTATGGAATTATGGATTAAACATTTAATATACTGTATCATTGGAGGAGAAAAAAAAAGTATCATCTTCAGTATTCCAAACAAAATATCAATATTTTATCCAATAAAGAAAAAAATTGCTTCCATATATTTAGGTCATTATCTTAAAGGATATGTACAGGGATTACAAAATCCAATTATCCTCACTAATTCAGGAATACAATGGATATATAGTATATATGATAAAAAAAAAAATACTTTTTCTAAAAATAAAAAAAAAAAAATAATATCAGAAAAAAAATTATTTGATACATGGCATGGTAAGAATAATATTGGAGAAAAAAAAAATATTTATATAAAGAAATTAATACCTATACTTAATAAAAGTAATATTAACATAATTAAAAAAAATGCTGCAAAATGGATTATACCTATCATAAAAAAGCAAAAAATAAAAACATTATAATTTTCTTAAAATATAATATATTACATGATAAATAACATGAATAAAAATATTTCTCAACCGATTAATATTATTAATACTCCAATTAATAAAATATGTTTAATAGAAGCATCTGCTGGAACAGGAAAAACATTTACAACATCATTATTATATTTAAGAATATTATTAGGTATCAATACAAAAAAATATCCTATTAACAAAATTTTAGTAGTAACATTTACCAAACTAGCACAAGAAAATTTATTAAATAAAATCAAACAATATATTCTTACTTTACAAGAATCATGTATTAATAAAAAAATAAAAAAAACATCTGTATTAAAAATATTATTTAACTACATTAATGATTTTAACAAATCATACACTATATTAAAAAATGCTATTGAAAATATCAATCATTGTGCAATATATACAATAGATAAATTTTTTCAAAAAATTACAACATGCAATACTTTTAAATTTAATTTAATAAACAAAAAAAAAATTATTAATGAAGAAAAAATAATATTTTTAGAAGCAACAATACAATATTGGAAAAAATACTATTATTTTACACCAATTAAAATTACATATATAATATATTTTTTTTTTAAAAATCCTCAAAAATTATTAAAGATCATAAAAACGTTCCATAACAACATCAATAAAAAAAAAATATATCAAAATTATTCTATCGAAAAAATTTATCAAAATTGTGAAATATTTTACCAAAAATTAAAAGTAGTAAAAAAAAATTGGCTATTAAAAAAAAATGATATTCTTCAAATTATTACAAATTCTTCCGTAAACAAACGAATATATCACAAAAGAAATTTATTAAATTGGATCAATAAAATATCCTTATGGGCAAATATCAAAAAAGATATTGAAAAATATCACCTTCCAAAAGAATTAAAATATTTTCAAAAAAAAGTTTTAAATATAAAAAACAAAAAATACAATGTTCAAATTTTTTCAAAAATTGAAGAAATATTTTATGTATTCTTGAATATTAAAGAACAATTCATCCATCATGCTATACAAAAAATTCATATTATAATTCAAAAAATAAAAAAAAAAAAATCTATTATTAACTTTTATGAGATATCCAAAAAAATATATCAATATATTAAAAAATATCAATATTCTGAAACGATACGTAATCATTTTCCAGTAGCTTTTATTGATGAATTTCAAGACATTGATACTTACCAACTAAAAGTATTTTACGAAATATATATTAAATCTCAACACCCAATAGTACTTATTGGAGATCCTAAACAATCAATATATAGCTTTAGAAAATCATATATTTCAAATTACTTCAATATTAAAAAAAAAATCAAAAACCATTATTCTCTGAATACTAATTGGAGATCTGCTAAAAATATTAATGATGGTGTGAATTATTTATTTAGCAAAATACAATATCCCTTTTTTACAAAAAAAATAAATTTTTTACCAACTATTACCCCAAAAAATAATAAAAATATTTTTTTAAATATTAATGAAAAAGATTACTCAGGATTTCATATTTTATATAATAAAAAAAAAAAAAATATACAAGAATTTCAAGAATGGATTTCGGAACAATGTGCACAAAATATTTCATATTGGTTAAAAAATATAGATATAAAAAAAGCAGTTTTTTTTTATAAAAACAAAAAAAAAATATTACAAAAAAAAGATATCGCTATTTTAGTACAAAATAAATTAGAAGCGCAAATTATACAAAAAAAACTAAATAATTTAAATATTACTTCTGAATATTTATCAAATAATAAAAATATTTATCATAGTCAAGAATCTTACGAATTATTATGGATACTAGAATCTCTTCTTGACATCAAAAATATTAATTTATTGAAAAAAGCTTGTTTTACCAATATCCTCTCAATAAGTATTAATGATATTTTTAATATTAATCATGATACTAAAACATTATCTAGAATTATAAAAAAATTTAATCAATATGATATCATTTGGAAAAAACATGGAATATTTAATTTAATTCAACATATTGCTATACAAAATCATCAAAATAATTATTATACTAATTTTGATTACATAATATGTATTGGAGAAAAACTACAAGAAAAAAATGAAGAATGTCGTGATGCAAAAGAATTAATAACATGGTTTAAAAAGAAAATTTACGAAGAAAAAAACAAAAAATTAATATTAACAAAAAATAATAATACAAATATAAAAATTCTTTCTATTCATAAATCTAAAGGATTAGAATTTCCAGTAGTATGGATTCCTTTTGGTATTTCTGAAAAGAAATATATAAAAAAAAAAAATACATTGTCTTATTCATATAATTTATCAGAAGAAATTCGATTACTTTATGTAGCATGTACAAGAGCTATTGTACATTGTAGTATAGGTATCACTACATTACCTAATGAAAATACAAACAGTTGCACTAATATCCACCATTTTGCTTTAGGATATATCATACAGAATGGTATACAAATGAACTGCTTTAACTTCAATAAAGAAATAGAAAAAATAAAAAAAAAAAAAATTATTAAAATCAATGATACAATTGAAAAAGAAAAAAACTACAAAAAAAATATCACTATTCAAAAAAAAAATACATATAGTATACAAAAAACAAAAAAAATCACAATACAATATAACACAAGTTTTTCAAATTTACAAAAATTTCTGAATAAAAATAAAGAAGAAGTAAATAATAAAATACACAAATTAAAAAAATATAATAATATTATTAATATACACAATTTTCCAAAAGGTAAAATATATGGAGCATTCCTACACAAAATATTACAAAAAATAAACTTTCATAAAAAAATCAACCAAAAATTCTTATCTGATTGTATCAAAAAAATTCAAATTTCGGAAAAATGGATACCAATTATCAAAGTATGGGTAGAAAATATTTTATCCATGCCATTAAAAAAAAATAGCAATATGAAATTAATGAATATGAATAACAATAATAGTATAAAAGAATTTCAATTTTCTCTTCCAATAAAAAAAAAAATCACAAAAATAAAATTAAAAGAATTTTTTAAAAAACATGATTATAACTATAAAAATATTAACATTACAAATATTCAAGGAATGTTAAATGGCTCTATTGATTTAGTCGTACTATGGGAAAAAAAATATTATTTAATTGATTATAAATCAAATTGGTTAGGAGAAAATAACCAATGTTATAATAAAGAAAATATTCAAAATGAAATAATTAATAATCAATACGATTTACAATATCAAATCTATTCTTTAGCATTACACAAATATTTAAAAATAAAAGTTTCAAATTATTCTTTTAATAATCATTTTGGAGGAATATTTTATATATTTATACGATCTATAGAAAAAAATTGTAAAAATAATGGTATATTTTTTATACTACCAAAAAAATCTTTCATAAATAATTTATATAAATTAATTCATTAAATATATATTATGATTAAACTATTAAAAATAGCAATACAAAAAAAATTAATTAGAAATATTGATTTAGAATTTGCAAAATTAATTTGTAAAAAAAAAAAAAATATTAATTTATTAGTTTTTACATGCCTAAGTTATTATAGTAGCATAGGAAACACTTACTTACCAATTAACATTTTTCAAGAAAAAAAATTCTTTCCTAGTAGAGAAAAACTATTAACACAAAAAATTATAAAAAAAATTTCTTATATTAAAGATTGGAAACAAGAATTACTCAAAGATAATATAATCGGTAATGGAGAAAGTGATACACCAATCGTGATTGAAAAAAATAACATATATCTTTATAAAAATTGGTATATTGAAAAAAAAATTGTAAATTTTTTTAAAAATCAAAAGAATAATATATTAAACATAGAAGACAATATTATTAATAAATATATAAAAGAAATAAGTAAAATACCATCTAAACAAAATAAAATTGCTATCAGTCTTATATTAATTAATAAAATTACTTTTATTATTGGTGGACCCGGAACAGGAAAAACAAATATTATTCAAGAAATTGTTAATATTTTTACAAAAATATATGATATTCACTACAAAATAAAAATTGCAGCTTTTACTGGAAAAGCAAAAAATTGTATTATTGAAAAATTAAAAAATAATAATAACTATATTATTAAAAGTAAAAATAATACAATAAAAATTACTACAATACACAAATTACTTAGAATAAATACAAAATATAATTATACATATTTTAATAAATATAATAAATTAATTGCAGATGTTATTATTATAGATGAAACTTCTATGGTAGATTTATTAATGATGAATAAATTACTTGATGCAATTTCTCAAAATACAAAAATAATTTTTTTAGGAGATAAAAATCAGTTACCTACAATAGAAAATGGATCTATTCTTAAAGATATTTGTTATTATGCAAATAATAAATACAGTGAAAGAATATCTAAAATAATTTACAAAATGACAAACTATCATACTATTATAAATAATCATCACTTGAATTACATAAATGATTGTATTTATATCTTAAAAAAACAATACAGATTTTCAAAAAAATCAGAGATTAATATCTTTGCAAATGCTATTATTAAAAAAAAAAATGATATATTGAATAAAATTCTACAAAACAAATTTCATAACATTATTATATATAATATAACAAATACAAAAAAATATTCTAATATGATTAATACAATTGCATTATATTACTTAAAATACATCAATACAATCAACATGGAAAATAATATCATAAATATGATAAATATTTTTAATAAATATAGATCATTATGTGTTATGAAAAGTACTATGTTTGGAACAAAAAAAATTAATAACAATATCGAAGATGCAATAATTAAAAAAATTAAATTTAAAAAATATCGTATTGATAATAATTATTGGTATTTTGGAAAACCAATTATTTTTAATAAAAATAATAAAAATTTAAATTTGTATAATGGAGATATTGGAATTACCACAAAAAATAAAAAAAATCAATTACAAGTTTCTTTTTTGTCAACAAAAAATCATGTAATTAACATACCAATTAATATTTTAAATAAAAAAGAATACGATGTTGCTTGGAGTATTACAATACATAAATCCCAAGGTTCAGAATTTCAAGAAATAGCAATTATATTACCAAATAGATTTAATATTCTTTTAACTACAGAACTATTATATACAGCTATTACAAGAGCTAAAAAAAAAATTCAAATATTTACAGAGAATAAAATACTAATAAAAACTTTTTATAATCAAATTATTCGATATAACGGAATAAAAAATATGTTATAAAAACATTAATAAATAATATTGAAAGAATATTCAAATATTTATTTTTTGCGGGAGCTGGATTTGAACCAGCGACCTTCGGGTTATGAGCCCGACGAGCTACCATACTGCTCCACCCCGCTATATATCTAATTATATAGATTTTACACATAAAAGTCAATATTTAAAATTATATTATACTATCAATCATCATGCATGAATGCAAAATAAGGAAATCATTGTGGAACCTGTAGATAAAAATTTTCAAAAAAATAATATCACAATTCTTGAAGGAGATTTAAGATTAAAAACATCTAAAATCGCTATTATTGTACCAAGATTTAATGATTTTATTAATCAACATTTGTTGTTCGGAGCATTAGATGCATTAAAAAGGATAGGAAATCTTAAAAATAATAATATTCATATTATTAGAATACCAGGTGCTTATGAAATACCAATAATATCTAACATTATTGCTAATACAGAAAAATATAATGGTATTATAGCATTGGGTACTATCATACAAGGAGAAACTAAACATTTCGATATGATCGCGAGTACAATTTTTAATAAAATATCAGAAATTAGTATAAAAAATACCATTCCCATATCATTAGGAATACTTACTACTAACACTGTTGAACAGGCAATACAAAGAGCAGGAGTAAAATATGGAAATAAAGGATATGAAGCAGCAATTACTATATTAGAAATGATCAATCTTATTCAAATTATTTACAAAAAAGATTAATACATTAATATAATGTATATATGTTATCAATGATATAAAATTAATAATACCAATGCAATATGAATGATACATTAAAATATTCAAAATACCTCAAAGACCTTTTTTTTATGAAAAAAGCTATTAAATTAGCTCAAAAAGGAAAATATACTACACATCCCAATCCAAATGTAGGTTGTATAATTGTAAAAAATAATAAAATCGTTGGAACAGGTTGGCATGAAAAAGCAGGCAGTAACCATGCAGAAGTAAATGCTATTAATATGGCAGGGAAATTAGCAAAACATGGAACAGCATATATTTCATTAGAACCATGTAATCACTTCGGAAAAACACCACCATGCTGTAAATTAATTGTAAAATCGGGTATTACAAGAGTTGTAATTTCTATACTAGATCCTAATCCCAAAGTTTCTGGTCAAGGTATTCAATACTTACAAAAACATGGTATTCAAACAACAGTAGGAATTTTGTCTCAACAATCTCAAAAAATTAATTTGGGATTTTTTAAAAGAATGCAAACCGGAATACCATGGATTCAGTTAAAAATGGCCATTTCAATAGACGGAAAAACATCTATGAAAAACGGTGAAAGTAAATGGATTACTTCTCAAGAATCTATAAACAATGTTCACAAATTTCGAGCACTAAGTTCAGCTATTTTAAGTACCAGTACAACAATTTTACATGATAATCCAATATTAACTGCAAGATATTATAAAAAAATACATAATAACTCATACCAATCATATTTACAACCTATACGTATTATTATCGATAGCAAAAATCAGGTTCAACCAATACATAATATCATTCAAAATAATAATGGAAAAGTTTGGTTGATTCGATTACAAAAAGATGATAAAAATTGGCCAAAACATGTAAAACAGATTATACTACCACAATATAAAAAAAAAATTCATTTAAAAAAACTATTTAAATTTTTAGGTAGTCAAGGTATTAATATTATATGGACAGAATGTGGACCAAATTTATATAGTAAATTATTAAATATGAATTTGATAGATGAATTAATACTATATATTGCACCAAAAATGCTAGGTAACACAGCAAAATCATTGTATTTCAGCAAAAAAAATATAACTCTTTCTGAAGTACCAAAATTTAGTTTTCAGAATATTAAAAAATTTGGAACCGATATCAGAGTCATACTCAAACCAAAAAATTGAAAATAACAATAATATTACACATATTTTTTCATAAAATATTAAGGCAATATATGGAAATAAATACTAGAACAAAAACTAGACAATTGATCATACAAATTTTGTATGCATGGGAATTATCTCAAAATAATATTTTTGATATTCAAAAACAATACTTAGGAAGTATAAATAATAAAAACATTGATATTCATTATTTACATGACATTATTACTGGAATTCGTAACCACTGTCATATAATAGATAAAAAAATTACTTTATATTTACATCGTGCATCAAAAGAACTTGGACAAATCGAAAAAGCTATTTTAAGATTATCTTTTTACGAACTATATGAAAGATTAGATATTCCTTATAAAGTATCTATTAATGAAAGTATTGAATTAGCAAAATTATTTGGATCCCAAAATAGTCATAAATTTATTAATGGAATATTAGATCAAGTATGTAAAAAAATAAAAAACAATCATTAAAAATACTATAATATAAAATATTTTAAAATTTTTATAAAAATTTTATTATTTTTTAAAAAATTTATATTAATATTTTAAATGTATAAAAATACTAATATTATAACTAAAATACGTAAAAATATAACTGTAATAATAAAATGATATATAGTATATCAAAAAATATAAATTATTTAAAAATATTATGAAAAAAAATATGTACCCATTATGGAATGAAAATATTGCTAAAGCAATTGCAAAAACAGAAAATATTATTTTAAATAAAAAACATTGGGAAATAATATATTTAATTAGAAAATGTTATGATGATTTCAATATCATCCCTCCAAGTAGAATGTTATTTAACATAATAAAAAAAAAACTGGGGAAAAAATATAGCAATAATATATATATATTATCCTTATTTCCAAAGGGTATTGCTAAACAAGCAAATAAAATTGCAGGATTACCAAAATCAAATATATGTTTATAGAATATAATAATTGTAAAGTGTTACAAAAATTAAAATATATAATTAAATATAGAATATAAACATCATATTTAAAGAAATAATAATAATAATTGACCAATAAAATAAAAATTTAGCAAAAAAAATTCGTATAGGAAAAATATAAAATAAATACGTAAATAATAACCATAAAAAATTTAAAACAGTTAATATTATTAAGAATTTGATATCAATAAAATGCAAAAGATATAATAAAAATATCAAAAATGTAAAAAAAATAATATAAAATAACATTTGTTTAATTGTTTCTATAACACCATATACTGTAACAATATTACGTATATTCGCTAGTAGATAATCTTCTTTATACAATATGTAAATAGAATATGAATGAGGGACTTGCCAAATACAAAATATGAAAAATAATAATATTGACTTTGAATCAATATTATTAGAAACGGAACAATATCCAACCATTGGGGGTATTGCTCCAGAAATACTACCAATCATAGTAGAATATATCGATATTCTTTTTGTATATATACTATATAATACTACATAAAAAAAGAATCCCAGAATAGATAATAAACAAGATAGTATATTCACTTGTAATAAAAATATTAATACACTAAATAAAAATAATAATACTGCAACAATTTTTATAACAAAAATATTCACAATAGATTTTACTAATATTCTTTTTTGAGTACGAACCATTTTTTTATCAATATCAATATCAATAATATTATTAAAAATACAACCAGATCCAATCATACAACTTATTGCAATTAAAACAAAAAAAAGTATATGAAAATTAATATTATAATTATTTTGAAAAAAAAAAAATCCTCCTAGTACTGAAATTAAATTTGCAAAAATAATACCTGGTTTAATTAATTGAAAATATTTTTTCATTTTTTTAATTCATTAATAGGATAAATAAAATGATGATTTAAATTATACATGATCCATATAGAACCAAACATAATAATCCAAATAATTAACATAGTAAATACTAAAAAAACAATATTCCAATATCCTGTTTTAGAAAATGTTAAATGTAAAAAATATTTTAATTGTACAATAATTTGAATACAAGCACATACTATTAAAATTATCACAGTATTCTTTTTTGTAAAATAACGATGCATAACAACCAAAAAAGGAATAATAGTTAATATTATAGAAAATAAAAAACCTAATATATAACGCAGTACCTTATCTAAAAAACATACTTTTAGTATAGAATTCATTATATCTTTCCAATTAAATATACAATAGTAAAAACACAAATCCATATTATATCTAAAAAATGCCAAAATAATCCAAGACACAACATACGATTATAAATAACATTATTAAATTTTAATTTGAATGTTTGTAAGAAAATACCTAACATCCACAACAAACCTATGGTAACATGTGCACCATGTAAACCTACTAAAGTAAAAAAAGAAGATAATAATCCACTATTTTGAGGACTATATCCCAATTGTATTAAATGATGAAATTCATAAATTTCCAATACAATAAAAAATACCCCGAAAAAAAATGATAATAATAAAAAAAAATATATCAAAAAAAATTTTTGATATTCTATACTAAGAATGGAAATACCGTAAAAAACAGAACTTAATAATAATATTACTGTTTCTACAAAAACTATTTTTAAATTAAAAAAACTTTTATCTAAAATGATATTTTGTGACATAACACAATATACAGAAAACATAGTTGCAAATAATATACAATCACTCATTAAATATATCCAAAAACCAAGAACAGATTTCTTACTAAAGATATCTGTATGATTTTTCATGGAATATTTTTTTGTATCTAAAATATGATTTTTAATCATATATTATCCTTTTTAATATACAAAAATTTACTTTCAATTTTTTTCACTTGATCACTTGAAATATAATAACTATCTTCATATAATGTATAATTGATAAAAATAATAAAACTCAATATCAAAGCAAAAATACTGATCCACCAAATATGCCAAATCATTGAAAAACCAAAAATAAAAGAAAGAAATCCTAAAATAACACCTAAACTAGTATTTTTAGGCATATGAATACTATCAAATAATTGATTCTTTTTGCAAGATATACCTTTTTGTTTTTTATACCAGAAATCATCTATATTAGATACTAATGGAATTTGTGAAAAATTATATATTGGAGGAGGAGAAGGAATAGACCACTCTAATGTTCTTCCATCCCATGGATCACCATCATAATCACAATTTAAATGTCTATATTTAATAGAAACGTATAATTGTATTAATTGACATAATATACCAACTGCAATAAAAAAAACACCAATCATAGAAACTAATAACATAGGATGAAATTTATAATCAATATTCTGACTAATACGACGTGTCATACCTATAAATCCCAAATAATACAACGGCATAAAAGCAGTAAAAAAACCAGTTATCCAACAATAAAAAGCATATTTTCCCCACTTTTCATTTAATTTAAATCCAAATAATTTTGGAAACCAATATGTAATACCTGAAAAACAACCAAATACAACTCCGCCAATAATAACAGTATGAAAATGTGCAACTAAAAATACACTATTATGTAAAATAAAATCAATAGCCGGCATAGATAATAATACTCCTGCCATACCACCAATAGTAAAAGTAATTAAAAATCCTATTGCCCACAACATACAAGAATGCATATAAATACGACCCTGATACATTGTAAATAACCAATTAAATATTTTTACACCCGTTGGAATCGCAATAATCATCGTGGTAATTCCAAAAAAAGCATTTACATTAGCTCCAGCACCCATAGTAAAAAAATGATGCACCCATACTATAAAAGATAATATTGTAATAGATATTGTAGCCCAAACAAGAGAAATGTAACCAAAAAGGGATTTTCTTGAAAAGGTAGATACAACTTCTGAAAATACACCAAAAGCAGGTAATATTAAAATATATACTTCTGGGTGACCCCAAATCCAAATTAAATTAACATACATCATAGCATTTCCACCTAAATCATTAGTAAAGAAATGAAAATTACAATAACGATCTAGAGTAAGTAATATTAACGTCATAGTTAAAACCGGAAAAGCACAAATAATTAAAATATTAGAACATAATACAGTCCATACAAATACTGGCATTTTAAATAAATTCATACCAGGAGCTCGCATTTTTAAAATAGTCACTATAAAATTTATTCCACTTAATGTTGTTCCAATTCCTGATATTTGTAAACCCCAAATCCAATAATCTACACCAACTCCAGGACTATATTGAATACCAGATAAAGGAGGATATGCCAACCATCCTGTTCTTGCAAATTCCCCAATTATTAAAGATATATTAATTAATAATGCACCACTGGCAGTCAACCAAAAACTTAAATTATTCAAAAATGGAAAAGCAACATCTCTCGCCCCAATTTGTAAAGGTATTACTAAATTCATTAAAGCGATAATTAAAGGCATAGCAACAAAAAAAATCATAATTACACCATGTACAGTAAATATTTGATCATAATGGTAAGCAGGTAAAAAACCCTTTCCTCCCATAGAAGAAATATATTGTTGCATACGCATCATCACTGCATCCACAAATCCTCGAAATAACATTACAAAAGCAAGAATAAAATACATTACCGAAATTTTTTTATGATCTACAGATGTTATCCATTCTGACCATAAATATTTCCATTTACCTAATTGGGTAATCTGAAAAATGATAAACAAACTCATTAAAAAAATAATAGTAGCAGTAATCATAATAATTGGTTCATGATATGGAATCGCACCTATTGTCAATTTTCCAAACATAATATTCTTTTCCTTAATAATAAAAATTATCATCTTAATACAAGAATTCTTCTAATTTTGTATTATCAATCTATCCTACTACATGGAACGCAGCATAAAACTCTTTAAAATATTGGGATATACATGTGAAAAATATTGAACATCATTAATTAAACTAGGACGACATAAAATACTTAATTTATGTATAGTATTTAATTTGTATGAAACATGTTGAATTTTATTTATAAATTTATTAAAAATTTTTTTATTTGGTACCACTAAAGTATTAAATTTCATATCAGAAAAACCTTCACCATTATAATTAGCAGAAAATCCATAAAATTGACCTGGGTATTTTGCTAACAAATTAACATGACTAATCATTTTAGGCATTGCATATACCTGACTACCTAATTCGGGAATAAAAAAAGAACTCATAACAGAATTCGATGTAATACTGAAAATAATAGGTGTATTAACAGGTACAATCAATTCATTAATAGTAGCAATTTTTTCTTTAGGATAGATAAATAACCACTTCCAATCTAGTGCTATAGCATGAATTTTTATTGGCTGATGAATTGATGTAATATTTCTTTTTGGATCTAATGTATGAGAGGTTCTCCAAGTTAATAGACTTAAAAAAATCACAATTATAATAGGAACAATCCAAACTGTTACTTCAATAATATTAGAATGTTTCCAATTAGGACGATAAATATTCTTTTGAGAAGAACGATATGAATAAACAAACAATAAAGTCATAAAAATAACTGGTATCACAACAATTAACATAGTTAAAAATGATATAAAAATCAATTTATGTTGTTGTTGTGCTATTGTTCCAGATGGTTGAAAAACCATACTATGAAAACCAAATAATAAAAATATTCCCATCGTATATATTATATTTTTTACAATCGAAATTCCATTCATAATATTTCTTATAACCTCAATATACCTTGCGTATTTTAAGTGAAATATTCCAAATAATATTGTATAAAAAAATGAATATTTTAGTATATAAAATATTTCTTACATATGATATTATCATTATTTAAATACATTAGAAATACTATATAATTATATAATACATACTAATAACTATAAATTATGTTGAAAAAACTCAAAAAATATTTTCCTACTGATTATTTTAAAATCTTGGATAATAGTCATCACCATCAAAAAAATACAAAAAAACATATTACAATATTGATTGTTAGTAATCAATTTATTAATCAATCACTATTACAAAGACATCGTTTTATTTACCAAATTTTTTCCAAAGAATTAAGTACTATGATTCATTCATTATCTATACATACATATACTATTGCAGAATGGGATATAAAAAATAAAGAAAAAATACAAAAAATTAGTTGTAAAAAAAATAATAAAATATAAAAATATTCATGTCTAATATTATGATATTATATAATATAATATTATAATTTTATAAAATATAAAATTCTTATATCATCTATAAAGTTTTTTATTAAAAAAAGAGAAAAATAATGAAATGTGTTATACAAGAAACAAAGGATTTTGAAAAAAAAATAATAGTAACTATTCCTATAAAAAAAATACAAAACATAGAAAAACAAGAAATTATAAAAATTAGAAAAAAAACTATTATTAACGGTTTTAGAAAAAATAAAATACCAATCAATATTATTAAAAATAAATATCAAGATATCATTCAAAAAAATATCTTTAATAATGTTATTAACAATAATATTCAATATATTTTACAAAAAAATAATATTAATGCTATTCATCCACCAAAAGTTAACATTCTGCAATATAAAGAAAAATCTGATCTAATTTATGAAATAAATGTACAATATATACCAAAAATCAATTTGGAAAAATTAAAATTTATTACTATTCATGATGTGTGCATTCCAATTAATAAAAATAATATTTCACATTATATTGAATACATGAGAAAAAAACATAAAATATGGAATGTTAATAATCAAAAAATTAAACAAAACAATAGAATTACTCTTCTATGTAAAATAAATATAACAAAAAAAAAAAAAAAATGTTATGAAAATACCTTTGAATATCAATTTATTATTGGAAAAAACATAATTCTTGAAGATATTGAAAAAGAAATTCTCAAAAAAAAGATTCACGAAAACTTTTGTACTACCATTCATATTCCAAAAAAACATCCAGATTGTCAATTACAACTACAAGATGTTCCAATCAAGATTTATATAAAAAATGTTGAATCTTCACAAACAGTATATTCAACAGAACATTTTATCCAAACTATAAACAAACAAAATCAAATAAAATCACAAAAAGAATTTATAAACTTTATAGAAATACAATTTAAAAAATATATTAAATATTTGAAAAATAAATATTTAAATCAACAAATACTTAAATCCTTGACAAAAAGTAATATTATTGCAATTCCAGAAAACATACTACAAGAAAAAAGTAAAATTTTTCAAGACAATATGGAACAAAAATATATAAAAAATCAAGGTAATATTCTTGAAAAAAAATATTATTCTAATATAAAAAATCAAGAACAAAAAAAATTCACATTCGAACTTATAATACAAGCAATTATTTACCAAAATCAATTACAAGTAACAAATAATGAAATACAAAAATATATGAAAGATAATAATATAAATCTAAAATTTTTTAATAGTAAAAATATACAACATAAATATCTTGAATTACTTCAAAATATACAAGATAATATTTTAGAAAATAAAATTCAAAAATACTTATTACAAGTATGTACAATACAACCAAAAACGTTCGATTTACCAGAAATATTAAATTATTTATATCAAAAATAGTCCATTAATATTTAACTATCAGTTATCTTTTATAATACTTTTAAATAGGATAAGAAATGTTATACAAAAAAAACAAAAAAATATTTAATCACTACTTAATTCCTACCGTAATTGAAAAAACACAATCAGGAGAAAGATCGTATGATCTATACTCTCGTCTTTTAAAAGAAAGAATCATATTTATAACTGGAACTATTGAAGATAATTTATCCAATATAGTAGTTGCACAACTATTATTTTTAGAGTCTCAAAATCCAGAAAAAGACATTTTCTTATATATTAACTCACCTGGAGGAATTATCTCTTCTGGTATATCTATTTATGACACTATGCAATTTATAAAACCCCATATTAATACCATTTGTATTGGACAGGCATGTTCAATGGCTGCAATAATATTATGTTCAGGTACTAAAGGAAAAAGATTTTGTTTAAAAAATTCTAAAGTCATGATTCATCAACCATTAGGGGGTTACCAAGGACAAGTATCTGATCTTATTATACATACAAATGAAATTTTAAAAATTAAAAATACCATGAATAAAATTCTTGCACTACATACTGGACAAAACATACAAAAAATTATTCAGGATACCGAAAGAGATCATTTTTTAAATGCAAGGGAATCTATAAAATATGGATTAATTGATTCTATATTACAATCTAGAAAAAATAACGATATGCAAAACAGCAATTAATGTATTATAATAACACTCTTTAATATACAGAAATAATAAAAATGAATTACATATATTTAAAATCTTAAATAACTAAAAGAGAATATTTATATGAGTAAAAATATCAAAGAAAAAAAAATAACACAATATTTTTGTTTATTTTGTAAAAAAAACCGTTCCGAAGTAGAAGGAATAATATCGATAAATAATACACATATATGTACTGAATGTGTATCTTCTTTTTATCAAATTATTAAAAAAAATACATTTAATATTCAAAATACACATAATGATAAAATATTAATCAAACCAAAAAAAATAAAAAAAAAACTTGATCAGTATGTAATTGGACAAAATCAAGCAAAAAAAGTACTTTCAGTAACAATATATAATCACTATAAAAGAATTTTATATTCTGATAATATTAATTATCAAGATATTGAATTAAAAAAAAGTAATGTATTATTAATTGGTCCAACAGGAAGTGGAAAAACATTATTAGCAGAAACATTAGCAACATTACTCGATATTCCAATAGTAATTACAGATGCTACTTCACTAACAGAAGCAGGATATGTTGGAGAAGATGTTGAAAGTATTCTTCAAAAACTATTACAGAAATGTAATTATATTATTTCCAAAGCTGAAATGGGAATTATATATATTGATGAAATTGATAAAATATCTAAAAAATCTGATAATATGTCTATTACTAGAGATGTTTCTGGAGAAGGAGTACAACAATCTTTATTAAAAATTATGGAGGGTACAATAGCTTCTGTTCCACCTAAAGGAGGTAGAAAACACCCACAACAAGAATGCCTACAAATCGATACTTCGAAAATATTATTTATATGTGCAGGAACATTTAATGGGTTAGAAAAAATTATTAAAAAAAGATATTTTAAAAAATCTAATATTGGTTTCCAAGCTACCATTAATACTAATAAAAATCACAAAAATAATTTTCATATGTTACATAAAGTAGAGTCAAAAGATCTTATAAACTTTGGTTTAATACCTGAATTTATAGGAAGATTACCTATTGTTGTTACACTAGAAAATGTTAATAAAGAAATGTTGTATCAAATTTTATCTATCCCTAAAAATGCACTCATCAAACAATATCAAAAAATATTTTCTTTAGAAAATGTAGAATTAATTTTCGAAAATGATGCTATTCTTGAAATTGCTAAACAAGCAATAAGAAAAAAAATTGGAGCTAGAGGTTTAAGAACAATTCTAGAAAATATTTTACTTGATACTATGTATAATTTACCATCTATGTATCATGTTCAAAAAGTAATTATCAATAAAAATGTAGTAAAAAAAAAAAATACTCCAATTATAATACATCATAATGAAAATAAAGAATAATATTATTTTAAATAACATGTAAAATTATATTAATATAAAAAATGAAAAATATAAATATCAATTGCATATTCTTAATAAAATTACTTATTCTTCTAAAAAATGATTCATTAAGCTTGATCACAAGTATATAATAAGAGAACTTTATGGATTCTAAATGTTCCAAATATATTAAAATTCCTATACTACCATTACGGGATATAGTTATATATCCAGATACCATTATTCCATTATTTGTAGGAAGAAAAAAATCTATCCAATGTATTCATGAAGCTATGCAAAAAAACAAAAAAATTTTATTAATTACACAAAAAATACCTAAAATAGAAGAACCTACTCGTGAAGAATTATTTTCTATTGGTACAATATCTAATATTTTAGAAATATTTACATTACCCGATAATACTTTAAAAATACTCGTTAAAGGTATTCAAAGAGGTAAAATACATTCTCTATATAACAAAAATGATGCTGTTTTTGCAAACATAGAAAAAATAAATTCTTATCAAACAAATAATAAAGAACTACAGGTATTCAGAAAAATAGCTATTGAAAAATTTAAAAAATATCTCACTTACAGTACTACAAATTCAAAAAAAATTCTATTGTTTTTAAAAGACGTGGTTAATGATTCACAATTATCTAATATTATAGCATCATATATATCGTTACAAATAGATGAAAAACAAAAAATATTAGAGATGCTTAATGTTAATGAAAGGTTAGAATACCTCATTATTACAATGAACACAGAAATCGATTTATTTAAAATTGAAAAAAATATTAAATACAGAATACAAAAAAATATAGAAAAAACTCAAAGAGAATATTACCTTAACGAACAAATAAAAGAAATTCAAAAGGAACTAGGAAAAGAAGATTTAGTAGATGAATGCGAAATTTTGTTAGATAAAATACAAAACTTAAAAATCCCAAAAATAGTAAAAAAAAAATTCTTATCCGAATTACAAAAATTAAAAATGATGCCTGCAATATCTGCAGAAGCAACTGTAGTAAGAGGATATTTAGATTGGATTATTAAAATACCGTGGTATAAAAAAAGCAAACTGAAAAAAGATATTAAAAAAGCTGAAAACATACTTAATAAAGAACATTTTGGATTAAAAAAAATTAAAGATAGAATACTAGAATACTTATCTGTACAATTTCGTACAAATAAAAATAACGGTCCCATTCTATGTTTAGTAGGACCTCCAGGAGTAGGAAAAACTTCACTTGGAAAATCTATTGCGAAATCTATTGGAAGAAAATATACTAAAATTGCATTGGGAGGTTTAAAAGACGAGTCTGAAATTAGAGGGCATAGAAGAACTTATATTGGAGCTTTACCAGGGAAAATCATACAAAATATAGTAAGTACTGGAGTTAACAATCCTCTATTTTTACTAGATGAAATTGATAAGATAACTAATGATATACATACAGATCCTACTTCAGCGCTATTGGAAGTATTAGATCCAGAACAAAATACAAATTTTCATGATCATTACTTAGAATTGGATTACGATCTTTCAAAAGTTATATTTGTTGTAACAGCAAATACTACAAATATTCCAACTCCATTATTAGACAGAATGGAAATTATTTATATTTCTAGTTATACAGAAGAAGAAAAATTTCATATAGCTACACAACATTTAATACCAAAACAAATACAAAAACATGGTTTAAAAACCAATGAAATAAAAATTTGTAATAAAACTGTAAAAAACATTATATATCACTACACTAAAGAAGCCGGAGTGAGAAATGTAGAAAGAGAAATTGCAAAAATATGTAGAAAAGTTGTTCGAAATTTATTAACTAAAAAATCTATTAAACATATTAGCATTAAAAATAGTAATTTAAAAGAATATTTAGGGGAAAAAAAATTTAACTATGAAAAAATACATAAAAAAAATGTTATTGGTGAAGTAACTGGATTAGCTTGGACAGAATATGGAGGAGAGCTATTAACTATTGAAACTGCTTGTATAATTGGACAGGGAAAATTAAGTTATACAGGACATTTAGGAAAAGTAATGCAAGAATCGATTCAAACAGCATTTACAGTAGTTAAAAAACAATCCATTAAATTAGGCATCAAAACAGATTTTTATAATAAATATGATATACATGTACATATTCCAGAAGGGGCAATACCAAAAGATGGACCAAGTGCAGGAATTGCAATATGTACTGCTATAATATCAACAATAACAAAAAATCCTATTCGAAAAAATCTTGCCATGACAGGAGAAATTACACTAAATGGTAATGTAATCAGTATCGGAGGATTAAAAGAAAAAATATTAGCAGCATATAGAGGAAAAATAAAAAATATTATTATTCCATATCATAATAAATTCTATTTAGATAAAATACCTAAAAAAATTCTTTCAAATTTAATAATTTACCCAATTAAAACAATAGAAGAAGTATTAAAAATATCTTTAAAAAATCCACCATTTATTATATAAAGTATATTATTCACAATAATTACTAAAATAATATTTTAGAAATAATCTAATATTATGATATTATTAAAATACATGTACTTATTCATTAAGTATTAAAAATAATATATTATATTGATATATCTTCATTAATCATGTATTACAAATAATATATTAACAAAATTATTATGTGAAATCATTGATCTGTTGCAGAATTAATTTTTTATAACATATATTTCAGATTTAAAATACAATATATAAAATCACAACATATGATATTGAATCAATAGGATTGTAACGTGCAATTATTTAATCAAATTAGTTGGTATTTTATAAAAGAATGGAAACGTTACTTAGGATCTATAATACTATTAATTATAATAGCAATATTACAACTTCTACCACCAAAAATAGTTGGTATCTTAATAGATACCATTATAATAAAAAAAAAATATGAAACTCAATTATTTTACTGGATTGGGCTCATTTTTTTAACATCTATAATAGTATATTTCTTAAGATATTCATGGAGAGTATTATTATTTGGGGCAGCATATAAATTAGCTGTACAATTAAGAATTAAATTATACAATTTTTTAAGTAAAAAAAACATAACATTCTATATTAAATATAGAACTGGAGATTTAATGGCAAGAGCAACAAACGATGTTGACAAAGTCGTTTTTGCAGCTGGAGAAGGTGTACTAACACTTATAGATTCAATTATCACAGGTTGTTCAGTATTAGTGATCATGATTGTACAAATTAATTGGAAATTAACAGTGATTTCTTTAATACCTATGCCAATCATGGCAATTGTGATAACACAATATGGGAAAAAACTATATTTTTCTTTTCAAAAAGCACAAAAGAAATTTTCTGATTTAAATAATCAAACCCAAGAAAGTTTAACAAATATTTATATGATTAAAGGTTTTGGTTTAGAACAATATGAAATGAGGAAATTTGAAAATATAGCAGCTGATACTAGTAAACAAAATATTAAAGTCGCTAAAATTGATGCTAAATTTGATCCAATAATTTATTTTGCAATTATGTTATCAAATTTATTAGCAATTTCTGTTGGTAGTTATTTAGTTTGGAATAATACAATTACCATTGGAAAATTAACAAGTTTTATTATGTATTTAGGATTAATGATTTGGCCAATGTTAGCACTAGCATGGATGTTTAATATAGTAGAAAGAGGTAGTGCAGCTTGGAATAGAATAAAAAAAATCATTAATACCAATGATTTTATTCAAAATGGAGAAAATAACCTTGTAGAAAAACTAGGAAACATCAAAATTAAAATTCTACAATTTCATTATCCTAATTCAACAAAAAGTATTATAAAAAATATTTTTATTAATATCCCTGCTAAAAAAATTATTGGAATTTGTGGACCAACTGGAAGCGGAAAAAGTACCCTATTAAATTTAATACAAAGAAACTTTAATATTAATCAAGGAAATATTTTCTATAATAATAATCCGATTTCAAGTTTTAAAATCACACATTGGAGAAAAAAAATAGCTGTTGTAAATCAATCAGTATTTTTATTTTCAGATACTATCAAAAATAATATTTCTTTAGGAAATATATTATCTTCTCAAGAAGATATAGAATATGCTGCAAAACTAGCTGGCATACATAATGAAATCATGCATTTCCCGAATGGATATCAAACAAAATTAGGAGAAAATGGTATTGTTTTATCAGGAGGACAAAAACAAAGAATTGCTATTGCAAGAGCGTTATTAATTAATGCAGAAATTTTAATCTTGGATGATGCATTATCTGCTATTGATCGAACAACACAACGTGTTATTTTAAATAATATAAAATTGTGGAAAAAAAATCTTCACACTATTATTATAGTTTCACATGAAACTTTTATCTTAAAAAAAACAGATTATATATTTATCATAAATCAAAAAACAATAGAACAACATGGTCAACACCATCAATTAATAAGACATAAAAATTGGTATAGTAAAATATATTACCATCAAAAAATACATAAAATTATATAATCAATTTTTATATATTATCTAAAAAGGAAAGATATGGCTAATTTCATACAAGGTTGGCCAACACTTAAACGTTTATTAAAATATGGGCTTTTTTGGAAAAAAACAATTATCTTAGCATTTTCAATACTATTTATAGCATCATTATCTGAAATTTTAGGACCAGTATTAATTAGTTATTTTATTAATACTGTTTTAACAAAACATATACTAAATAAAAAAATAATATTTATAATTGCTTCATTATACATAACATTACAAAGTATTTCAGTAATTTTAAATTATTTCCAAATGGTTTTATTTAGTAGAACAGCTATTCAAATTATTGAAAAATTAAGGTTCCAAGTAATGTCTGCAGCATTATTACAACCACTGCATTTTTTCAATACACAACCAATAGGAAAGATTGTATCTACTATTACTAATGACACAGAAGTAATAAAAGAATTATATGATACTGTACTCACTACTATTTTTAAAAGTAGCTCATTAATTATCATTATGTTAATTACTATGTTTATTTTACAATGGAAAATGGCAATTATTTCTACAATATTGTTTCCATTGGTTATAATAGTAATGTTTGTTTACCAATATTATAGTACCCCAATTTTAAGAAAAGTCAGGTCATATTTAGCAAAAATTAATCACGAATTCAATGAAGTGATTAATGGAATGTTAACTATTCAACAATTTTCACAAACACATCGATTTAAAAACTCTATTAAAAAAACTAGTATATTACATTATTCAAAAAAAATACAATCATTGAAATTAGATGGATTTTTACTGAGACCATTAATTAGTTTTTTTTCTTCATTAGTATTATGTGGACTCATGATTTTATTTACATTATCTCCTCTTGAATCTGTTGCTATTGGAACGCTATATGCATTTATTAGTTATTTAGGAAGACTAAATGAACCCCTAATCACTATAACAACACAACAAGCCCTATTACAACAAGCCGTAGTTGCAGGAGAAAGAATATTTAAAATTATTGATGCTCAAAAACAACAATATGGAAAAGATTGTTTCCCATTACAAACAGGAAATATTATAATTAAAAACTTAAATTTTAAATATTCTCAAAATCACAAACATACATTGAGTGATATTAATGTTACAATACCATTTAAAAGTTTTATCTCAATTGTTGGAAAAACAGGAAGTGGAAAAAGTACTTTAATAAACTTAATTATGGGTTATTACCCTATTAATAATGGAAATATCTTTATTGATAATCGTCCAATTCATTCTTTAAGTTATACAGTGATAAAAAACGGAATATATATGGTACAACAAGATCCAATAATATTCACTGGAACTATATTATCAAATATTACACTAGGAAGAAAAATTTCTGAAAAGAAAATTTGGGAAATCTTAAAAAGTATAAAATTATATCACTTTATAAAATCTTTACCAAATCAATTACATGAAAAATTAGGAGAAAAAGGAAATAATTTATCTGTTGGACAAAAACAATTATTATCAATAGCTAGAATTTTAATTTTAAAACCTAAAATTTTAATCCTTGATGAAGCAACGGCAAATATAGATTCCGAAACAGAGAAATTAATACAAAAATCACTATTAATGATTAAAAAATACTCTACTTTAATTATTATTGCACATCGACTGTCTACAATTATTAAATCTGACAAAATTTTTGTATTAAAAAAAGGGAAAATTCTTGAGGTTGGAAACCATAAACAATTAATTCAAAAAAAAGGATTATATTATAATATGCATCATATAACATAAATGGTGAAATGCTTCATTAGCTCTATAGATACCTATATCTATTTAATTTAGCTGCTTCTTTCCAGACCTGACCAATTAATTAAATTTTTATAGTATCAGAACTAATAAAGCATTTCTATTGAAGCGATAAGTAACAATATAATAATGCACTAAAAACAAAATAATTACAAGCATTTTTTAAATATAATATACTATATTGTAAATAACAAATATTTCTATCATATTCTATAACTATAAATATTTTTACAAATTATAATATATGAACTATCAAATTTTAGCAAATAAATGGAGACCAAAATCTTTTAAAGAAATAATTGGTCACCAAGATATTATTACAGCAATATTACATGGCTTTCAATATAATAAAATACATCAAGCATGGATATTATCTGGTACAAGAGGGATAGGAAAAACAACTATCGCTCGCTTATTATCTAAAACTTTAAATTGTACAAATAGAATAGACTCATATTCTTGTAATATATGTTCAAATTGCCAAGATATTGAAAAAAAAACTTTTCCTGATATTATAGAAATCGATGCAGCATCAAAAACAAGAGTAGAAGATATTAAAGAATTATTAGAAACAATTCAGTACCTACCAATTAAAGGAAAATATAAAATATATTTAATTGACGAAGTCCATATGCTTTCTAAACACAGTTTTAACGCATTACTTAAAAATCTCGAAGAACCGCCAAAATATGCAAAATTTATTTTAATTACTACAGAAATAAATAAAATACCAGAAACTATTTTATCTCGATGTATGTATTTTCATTTAAAACCAATTAATATCAAAAAAATAAAAAATCACCTTATAAATATTTTAATAAAAGAAAATATAAATTTCGAAAAAGAGGCATTAGAAATCATTGCTGAAAATGCTAAAGGCAGTATCAGAGATGCATTAAATATAATAGAACAAGCTATTTTAATCAATTATAATAATATTACAAAAATATCTATCATAAAAATGTTTGGTATACTAGATAAAGAACAAATACTAGAAATTTTTACAACTATATTAAAAAAAAAAAATACTAAATTATTCAATTTATTAAAAATTGTTTATGAATCTAATATAGACTTAGATCAAATATTAATAGGTATATTAAATATACTACATAATATTATTATCATAAAAAATATGCATTATACTAATAATAGTATTCATTCTCAATATAAAAAAAAAATTTTTCAAATGGCAAAATTATTAAATTATAAAGAATTAAAAAATTATTATAAAATAATTATCACAGGTAGAAAAGAATTATCTTTTTCTCCAAATGTTAAAATAGGTGTAGAAATCACTTTACTCAATTTTCTAAATGCAATATAAATGTATTAAAATTTTATTCTAATGAATTAAATATATTAAAATAATATATTATACTAGTAATATATTTTAAATCCAATGTGATAATTTATTTTAAAAAAAGGAAATACTATGTTTAATAAAAACAACATGAATCATCTAATGCAAGAAGCAAAAAAAATACAAGAAAAAATTTCAAATATTAAGAAAGAAATTGCTCATATGACAAAAATAGGAGAAGCAGGCGCAGGATTAGTAAAAGTTACTATGAATGGTAAATATCATTGTATAAAAATAGAATTTGATAATAGTTTATTAAATAATAAAGATAAAGAAATGATCGAAGATTTAACTACAGCAGCATTTAATGATGCTCATAGAAGAATTACTGAAGAAAAAAAAAATAAAATGTCTTCTATATCTCCAGAAGTATCACTACCTGATGAAATTACTTCCATGATATAAAATATAAAATAATAAATATAATATTATCCATGATAGTATAAAATCTTAATTAAGGAAAATAATGAATATTCCAAAAAAAGAAAAATATCAATTTCAGTCTGAAACAAAACAAATATTGGATTTAATGATCCACTCTTTATATTCCAATAAAGAAATTTTTATCAGAGAACTCATCTCAAATGCTTCTGATGCTATTGAAAAAATAAGATTTCAATTATTATCACAAAAAAATAATACAATACAAAATATGAAAATGAAAATTCGTATTTCTATTAATAAACAATCCAATACATTAATGATTTCAGATAATGGTATTGGTATGACAAAAGATGAAATTATTCAAAATTTAGGCACCATAGCAAATTCAGGAACAAAAAAATTTTTACATTCTATCAATTCCAAAAAATTGAAAAATAACGAATTAATTGGAAAATTTGGAGTCGGTTTTTATTCTTCATTTATCGTTTCCGAAAAAGTTATTGTAAAAACTAGACACCACACAGAATTAGAACCAAATAATAGTATTTTATGGGAATCAGATGGAAAAGGCGAATATACTATTAAAAAAACTAATAAAAAAGATTTCGGAACAGATATTGAATTATATCTCAAAAATACAGAAATTGATTTTCTCGAAAATTGGAAAATTAAAAATATAGTCTGTAAATATTCAGATCATATTTCTATACCTATAGAAATACAAGAATATGATGAAAAAAATAAAGTATTTTTTTGGAAACAAATTAACAAAGCAAAAGCATTATGGAGAATCCCAAAATCAGAAATTACTGATAATGAGTATCAAGATTTTTATAAAAATCTTTCTAAAAGTAATGATGAACCGTTATCCTGGATTCATAATAAAGTAGAAGGTACACAAGAATATATTAGTTTATTATATATTCCAAAAAAATCAGATTGGAATATTTGGAATTTTGATAGTATAAAAAACGGATTAAAACTATATATTAAAAAAACTTATATTATGGATGATGCAAATCAATTTTTACCAAATTACTTAAGATTTATAAAAGGAATTATTGATACTAATAATTTACCTATTAATATTTCTAGAGAAATTTTACAAGAAAATAATGTTACTAAAATATTAAAAAAATCTCTTACAAAAAGAATATTAACACTAATTAAAAATTTATCTGTAGAAAAAAAAGAAAAATATAAAATTTTCTGGAAAGAATTTGGATTAATATTTAAAGAAGGAATTGCTGAAGATATAGAAAATAAAAATCAAATTGCAGAGTTATTAAGATTTTCTTCCATTCAATCTAATGGAAAAGAACAAGAATTATCTTTACAAGAATATGTTAATAATATGTCAAAAAATCAAACAAAAATCTATTTTCTGACTGCAGAAAATTATCATACTGCTAATACTAGCCCACACTTAGGTATCTATCGTAAAAATAATATTAATGTATTATTATTATATGATAAAATAGACGACTGGATGATGAATTACTTAACTGAATTTAAAGAAATAAAATTTCAATCAATTAATAAAATAGACGATGATTTTGAAAAAACATTTAATACATCATATAAGAAAGAAAATATTACAGAAGAAATGCAAGAATTTTTAAAAAAAATTAGAATAGTATTAAAAAATGAAATCAAATCAGTACAATATAGTAATAAATTAATTGATACTCCATGTGCATTAATTACAGAAAAAGATGCAATGAGTACTCAAATGTCTAAATTATTTTTAGCTGCAGGAAAAAAAATACCACCGTTACAATATATTTTAGAAATTAATCCAATGCACCCATTAATTACAAAAATTATTAGTAATCAAAACGATAAAAATATTAACACATGGATTAAAATATTATTTGATCAGTCATTATTGGCCGAAAAAGGGTCTTTAGACAATCCAAATATTTTTATTAAAAATATTAATCAAATATTCATGCATCAATAAAATTACTTTGATAACAATATGATTATGAAAATGATATTTTTAGATCCTAATGGATCAGGAAAAAGAAAATATCAAAAAATGATGGAAAAAGAATATCATATTAAATATATTTCTATTCCTGAAATCTTTCAAAACACTGTTTTAAATACCCAAAAAGACAAAAAACTAATAATGAACAATACAGAATATAATTCTTTAATCAAAGATCCAATAATCATTCATTTAATTGCAAAAATATTGAAAAAAAATAATTGTTTTGAAAGATTCATTTTAAATAATTTTCCAAAAACAATTTTACAGGCACAGGAAATGGAAAGTAAGAATATCAAAATCAATTATATTATTGAACTAAAATTACCAAATAAATTTATTTATGAACGCAATATGATCATGAATAACACGCAACACCATAATTACCAAAACAATAATATAAAAAATCATGTGTCTTATGGAAAAAAAATGAATCAATTTAATGAAAAACAATTAAGAATCGAAAAAAATAAAAATCTTAAAAGAGTTCATAGAAAAATATTAGAATATAAAAAAATAAAAAATGTTATTATGAATTTTTATAAAAAGAAAATACAAAATAAAATTATTAAGTATTATCCAATTAATGGAACTAATACCAATGAAATAATATATAAAAAAATAAAAAAAATAATTACATCCAAAATGCATTAAATGATGTTCCTAATATTTATTATAATTTATATTATATAAATGTTAGGGACAATAATTTTTACGCTCTATAGGATTCGAACCTATGACCTACGGCTTAGAAGGCCGTTGCTCTATCCAACTGAGCTAAGAGCGCAATTATTCTTAATATATGTAATATCATTATTTTAGATTATACTATATAATGATATTAAAATCTACTTTCTAATAAAATATTAAACATATGTTATCAAAAATTCTTGATGGAAACAAAATTTCAAAAAAAATTATCCAAAAAATTAAAAAAGAGGTAAAGTATGAAAATCGTTTTCGAAAACGACCTCCAGGATTAGCAGTAATTTGGATTAATAATAATATATCATCTAAAATATACATAAAAAAAAAAACTATTGCTTGTAATGCAGTAGGATTTTATACAGAAGAATGGAAATTAAAAAGTTCCATAAAAGAACAAGATATACTAATTTTAATTAAAAAATTAAATAATGAAGAAAAAATAGACGGAATTTTAATACAATTACCACTTCCAAGTCATATCAACACTCAAAAAGTTATAGAATCTATTCACCCTAAAAAAGATGTAGATGGATTTCACCCATACAACATTGGATGTTTATGTCAAAAAAAACCTAAATTAAGACCTTGTACTCCAAAAGGAATTATGACTCTATTCAAAGAATATCATCTTTCAATACAAGGACTAAATGCAACTGTAATAGGAGCATCGAATATTGTTGGAAGACCCATGGCATTAGAATTATTACTATCTGGATGTACGACGACCATTGTTCACAGATTTACTAAAAATTTAAAACAACACCTACAAAACGCAGATTTAATTATTATCGCAATTGGAAAAGCAAATTTTTTACATAATAAAAATATTAAAAAAGGAACCATTATTGTTGATGTAGGGATTAACAGAATAGAAAAAACAAATACAATTGTTGGAGATGTAGACTTTGAATCAGTATATTCACATGTATCATACATTACTCCTGTTCCAGGAGGAGTAGGTCCTATGACCGTTGCAACATTATTACAAAATACAGTAGCAGGATATAAAAAAAAGTATACATATGATGAAAATATTTGATATAATATTTTATAAAAAAATAACATTAATACATAAAGTATTTATTTACATGTATACTTTTTTTACTAAAAATTATAAATTTTTTAGAAATATAATAGGATCTTTCTTTAATAATCCGAGAATATTTCCTAAATATCTTAATCGATATGAAAAACATATAGCACTTATTTTATTTTTTTCTTTAAGTAAAAGATTAATTTTTTTTAACATTTTAAATAAAATAGATATAGCATGTGGTGTATTAAAATCATTATTCATAGCACGATAAAAATCTAAACAAAATTTTCTATCTTCTATAGAAGGTGTTATTGCAGTTATATTATGTGAAATATCTAATTTTTTTAATATCAAATATAATTTTTTTAAAGAAAAAATAGATTTTTTTAAATTTTCTTCACTATAATGAATTGGTTTTCGATAATGTGTAGATAAAAAAAAATAACGTATTACTTCTGCATCATATTTACTCAATAAATCTTTTAAAAAAATAGTATTCTTTAAAGATTTCGACATTTTGTGATTCTGAAACAACAATGAACCCACATGTATCCAATAATTACCATAATTTTTCTTATTATAAAAACAAGAAGATTGTGCTCTTTCATTTTCGTGATGAGGAAATAATAAATCCGATCCACCACCATGAATATCAAGATTTTCATGAAAAAAATGATGATTAATCGCAGAACATTCTATATGCCACCCAGGACGACCAAATCCCCAAACAGTTTTCCAATTTGGAAGATCATATTTATCCACATTTTTCCATAGTACAAAATCATTGGTAAATTTTTTATATCTTTCTTTTAAAGAATCTTTATTATTTTTTAATTTATTTAATATCTGTTTAGATAATTCGCCATAATGTTTATAACTATCAACAGAAAATAAAATATCCCCATTATTTGCAAAATATGCATGGTGATTATCTAATAAATTTTTTATAAAAAAAGTAATTACACCTATGTTTTCTGTAACACGAGGTTGAAAATTTGGAGATAATAATCCCAATTTTTCAAAATCTTGATTCATAAAATCAATCATTCGATTTGACAAATCTTGAAAATTTTCATTATTTTTTTTCGAACGATGAATAATTTTATCATCAATATCAGTAATGTTACGAACATAATTTACATGATATTTCTTATGTATTAAATATCGTACTATCATGTCAAATACTAAAAAAGTACGAGCGTGACCTATATGACAATAATCATATACTGTCACTCCACAAACATAAATATTCACTTTTTTTTCAAAAATTGAAAAAAAAATTTCTTTTTTTTTTGTTAAAGTATTAAAAATACTCAGCATTATTTTCTCTAAACAGATTAACAGTTTGAATATGTTATACATTAAGATTTTTATGCAAAATGTAATACAAAAAATCTTTACATTTCACCACAGAAATATAATAAAATATTTGCACTGTGGCGAATATATTTTATAGAATTTAAATATCAGTTATAGTTTTGATAGGTACTTTATAAGCTCACTACATTCGCTGCTGAAGGTCCTTTTGCGCCTTCAGTAATTTCAAATTCAACACTTTGTCCTTCTGACAATGTCTTAAATCCGTTACTTTGGATAGCAGAAAAATGTACAAAAACATCTTTACTACCATCTTCAGGAGTAATAAATCCAAAACCTTTAGATTCATTAAACCATTTTACATTACCTTTAATCTTGGACATCTAAATTACCTTACCAAAATATTGATTAAAAACAATAAATACCGTGCTTTTACAAAAAAGACTAGTACAATGTAACTACAAAAAATAACTTCAAATGATTTTTAAAAAATTAAAAATTCAATGTAGAAATTTATTAATACCATTATATAGTAAATGACAAAATAATAAGTAAACAAATTTTTCCGATATTAAAAAAAATATTATAAAAATTTATTTTCAGTAAAAAATTTTTATCAATATACTTTTAATATTAAAAAGAATAGAATTCGTATAAATTTTTATCCTGGCAATTTCCTACTCTCACACAAGGAGACCTTGTACTACCATCGGCGTTATAATATTTCACTTCTGAGTTCGGAATGGGATCAGGTGGTTCCATTACACTATAGTTACCAGGATAAATAATTTATTCTGTAATAATTCTTTATAAAATATAAAATTAATAAAAAACAACTATCAGTTTGTAAAGTCAAGCCTCTTGGGTCATTAGTACTGGTTAGCTCAACATATCACTATGCTTACACACCCAGCCTATCAACGTTGTAGTCTACAACGTCCCTTCAGTAAACTATAAATAGTTTCAGGGAAGACTAATCTTGAGGCAAGTTTCGTGCTTAGATGCTTTCAGCGCTTATCTTTTCCGCATGTAGCTACCGGGCAATGCCATTGGCATGACAACCCGAACACCAGTGATGCGTCCACTTCGGTCCTCTCGTACTAGAAGTAGATCCTCTCAATCTTCCTACGCCCACGGCAGATAGGGACCGAACTGTCTCACGACGTTCTAAACCCAGCTCGCGTACCACTTTAAATGGCGAACAGCCATACCCTTGGGACCTGCTTCAGCCCCAGGATGTGATGAGCCGACATCGAGGTGCCAAACACCGCCGTCGATATGAACTCTTGGGCGGTATTAGCCTGTTATCCCCGGAGTACCTTTTATTTGTTGAGCGATGGCCCTTCCATACAGAACCACCGGATCACTAAGACCTGCTTTCGCATCTGCTCGCATTATCACGCTCGCAGTTAAACTGGCTTATGCCTTTACACTAAACTCACGATTTCCGACCGTGATTAGCCAATCTTTGTGCTCCTCCGTTACTCTTTAGGAGGAGACCGCCCCAGTCAAACTACCCACCAGACACTGTCTCTATACCGGATAACGGTATTAGGTTAGAATACTAAATATTAAAGGGTGGTATTTCAAGGTTGACTCTATTAAACCTAGCGATTTAATTTCTTTGTCTCCCACCTATCCTACACATCAGTAATCAATAATCAATGTCAAGCTATAGTAAAGGTTCACGGGGTCTTTCCGTCTTGCCGCGGGTACACTGCATCTTCACAGCGATTTCAATTTCACTGAGTCCCAGGTGGAGACAGTATGGCCATCATTACGCCATTCGTGCAGGTCGGAACTTACCCGACAAGGAATTTCGCTACCTTAGGACCGTTATAGTTACGGCCGCCGTTTACCGGGGCTTCGATCAAAAGCTTCAAGTTTACCTTTAACTTTCTCAATTAACCTTCCGGCACCGGGCAGGCGTCACACCGTATACTTCCACTTTCGTGTTTGCACAGTGCTGTGTTTTTAATAAACAGTTGCAGCCATCTGGTATCTTCGACTGAATTCGGCTCCAAGAGTAAAATCTTTTCACCTACAATCAGCGTGCCTTCTCCCGAAGTTACGGCACCATTTTGCCTAGTTCCTTCACCTGGGTTCTCTCAAGCGCCTTAGTATTCTCTACTTAACCACCTGTGTCGGTTTTGGGTACGATTTAATGTTTACTTTAGCTTAGAGGATTTTCTTGGAAGTGTGGTATTAATTACTTCATTACCGTAGTAACTCGTCATCACGCCTCAAATTAAACAAATAACCGGATTTGCCTAGTCATTCTATCTACACGCTTAAACCAGGAATATCCGAAACCTGGATAATCTAACCTACTTCGTCCCCCCTTCGCAGTAAAATTAAGCACAGGAATATTAACCTGTTTCCCATCGATTACGCCCTTCGGCCTCACCTTAGGGGTCGGCTTACCCTGCCCCGATTAACGTTGGACAGGAAACCTTGGTTTTTCGGCGAGCAGGTTTTTCACCTGCTTTATCGTTACTCATGTCAGCATTCGCACTTCTGATACCTCCAAAACACTTTACAGTATTTCTTCACAGGCTTACAGAACGCTCCTCTACCCAATAAAAATTTTTTATTGTCACAGCTTCGGTATATAGTTTTAGCCCCGTTACATCTTCCGCGCAGGCCGACTTGACTAGTGAGCTATTACGCTTTCTTTAAATGATGGCTGCTTCTAAGCCAACATCCTAGTTGTCTATGACTTCCCACATCGTTTCCCACTTAACTATAATTTTGGGACCTTAGCTGGTGATCTGGGTTGTTTCCCTTTCCACAACGAACGTTAGCACCCGCTGTGTGTCTCCCGTGATAACATTCTTTGGTATTCGGAGTTTGTATTGGCTTGGTAAGCCGGTATGGCCCCCTAACCAAAACAGTGCTCTACCCCCAAAGATGAATTCACGAGGCGCTACCTAAATAGCTTTCGAGGAGAACCAGCTATCTCCCGGTTTGATTGGCCTTTCACCCCTAACCATAGGTCATCCGCTGATTTTTCAACATCAGTCGGTTCGGTCCTCCAGTCGGTTTTACCCGACCTTCAACCTGCCCGTGGCTAGATCACCGGGTTTCGGGTCTGTACCTTGCAACTTATCGCCCATTTAAGACTCGGTTTCCCTACGGCTCCCTTAATAAAATAGTTAACCTTGCTACAAAGTACAAGTCGCTGACCCATTATACAAAAGGTACGCAGTCACCTGATAAAATAGGCTTCTACTGCTTGTACGTATACGGTTTCAGGATCTATTTCACTCCCCTAACCGGGGTTCTTTTCACCTTTCCCTTACGGTACTAGTTCACTATCGGTCAATCAGGAGTATTTAGCCTTGGAGGATGGTCCCCCCATCTTCAAACAAGATTTCTCGTGTCCCGTTCTACTTTTTGAGTCCACTAATATAATTTTTTTCATATACTGGGCTATCACCATGTTTCGCTACTTTTTCCAAAGTATTCTATTAAAAATTATAAAGATTATAACTCTAGGCTTTTCCCATTTCGTTCGCCACTACTTTGGGAATCTCAATTGATTTCTTTTCCTCAAGATACTTAGATGTTTCAGTTCTCTTGGTTAGCTTTATCAGTCTATGAATTGAACTGATAATGGCATAAATTGCCGGGTTTCCCCATTCGGACATTGTCGGATATAACGTTTCTTATCAACTTACCGACACTTTTCGCAGATTAGCACGTCCTTCATCGCTTCTGATTGCCAAGGCATCCACCATATACGCTTATTTGCTTGACTTTACAATTCGATAATTGTTTTTTATTAATTTTATATTTTTAAAGAGCAGATTAAATCTTATATTTTATTTTTATATCAAAATAAAATATAAGACTCATACATATAATAACACAATATTTTATTTTTGCATACACATTTTTTATTTTTAATTTTTGTCCCCTAGGGGAATTGAACCCCTGTTGCCGCCGTGAAAGGGCGATGTCCTGGACCGCTAGACGAAGGGGACTAAAAAACAAATATAATAGATATGAAATATTAAAATATTTTATTCGTTAAATTTACTATTCTTACAGAATATTTGAAAATAGTCAATAGTTTTTTATAATTTTTTATAATTTTATTAGATATCAAAGATATTTTTTCTTTTTATTTAAAATCTGAATAATTTTATCTACTTTAGGAAAAATATTATTCCATAAATAAAAAGAATATGCTGCTTGACTAACTAACATACCAATACCATCAGAATAATATATCGCTCCATTATTCTTACACCAAAATAAAAAAGGTGTTATATTATCACAATAACATATGTCATAAAAAAAAGTACGTGCAGGATATAAAATAATATTAGAAAGAAAAAAATCAAAATTTTCATTTTTTTCAAACGAAGTAGCATTAATAACTAAATGATAATTTAATTTTTTCAAAGAAGAAACATCAATAGCACGAATATTACCAATATTTTTGAATAAATTTTCTAATTTTTTTGCTCTTTCAAAAGTTCTATTAACAATATCTATAGAACACGGTAAGGATAACAAACTTGGTATAATTCCTCTAGCTGCTCCCCCAGCTCCAATTAATAAAATTTTATTTTCTGTATGAATAAAATTTAATCTTTTTAAATCATATAAACAACCAACACCATCAGTATTATCTCCTAATATTTTATTATCATGTAATTTCTTTAAAACATTAATAGAGTGAGATATTTTAGCTCTTTCTGTCAAAATGTTAGGTAAAAAATAAGCTTGTTCTTTAAAAGGTACTGTAATATTTGCGCCTTTACCTTGATGATTAAAAAAATCTATAATAATTTTCGAAAAACTATCATCAGATTTAATACAATAAGTATCATATTTTAAATGAATGTTTGTATCTTTAGAAAATAATTGATAAATTATCGGAGACTTAGATTGGTGTATAGGATTACCAAATAGTAAATAAGGTGTATTACTTTTAAACATTACGAATATATTCTCCAGTGATAATATTAAAAATTTTAGAAGAATGTGCATAACTACCTAAAGAACCTGACAAAATTGGTATTCTTTTACCAAAATAGTTTAATATTTCTAAAGTGGTTCGAGATGCTGGCATACCAGAAATATTTGCACTAGTAGATACTATTGGTTTACCAAATATATTGCATATTTTTCTTACTACAGGGTGTTCTGTCACTCTAACGGCAACAAATTTTGATCCACCAGTTATTAACCTTGAAATATTTGTACTGCATGGTATTAAAAAGGTAATAAAGCCAGGCCATAATGATAATATTTTTTTTTTTTGTTTTTGTGATAATAAATTTATATTAATATATGGTAATAATTGTTTATAATTTGAAGCAATTAAAATTAAACCTTTATTAATAGATCTTTTTTTTAGTAATAGTAAATCTACTAATACTTGCTCATTATCAGGATTACAACCTAACCCAAATACAGATTCTGTAGGATATGCAAAAATCCTATTTTTTTTTAAAATATTTAATGCATCTAAAAAAGAAATATTCTTCATATATAAATATACTATATTATAATTCTTTATACAAATATAAAATAATATTATATCTATAATATAATACTAAATGATAAAATATAAAATATTAAATTTCAATATATAATTTATTATCATTTGAATAAATTCATTTTTCTAATAATATGAAATTATTAAAAATACTCAAATATCCTGATAAAAGGTTAAAAAAAATTGCTCAACCAGTAAAAAATATAAACAAAAAAATTCAAAATATTATTAATAATATGTTTTACACAATGTACCACAATGAAGGTATTGGACTAGCTGCACCACAAGTAAATATTAATTTACAAATTATAGTAATTGACATTATGAAAAATAATAAAAAAAAACCTATAGTACTCATTAATCCAAAAAAAATATTTGCATCTGAATATATTCATATGGAAGAAAAATGTTTATCAATACCTGGCAAAAAAAAAGTAATTATTAGGTCAAAAAATATAGAAATTAATGCCATAAATTATTATGGAGAACATATAAATATTAAAACCAATTCATTATTATCAATTTGTATACAACACGAAATGGACCACTTAATAGGAAAATTATTACTTGACTACTAATCATAGTATTTTACAAATATCCAAAAAAAGTAATCATAATATTCATAAATATAATAAACCATTAAAAATAATTTTTGCAGGTACACCAAATTTTGCAGCTTATCATTTAAAACAATTACTTTCTTCGCACCACAACATACTAACAGTACTAACGCAACCAGACCGTCCTAATTATAGAAATAAAAAAATAATATTATCTCCTGTAAAAAAAATAGCTCAACAATATAATATTCCTATAATACAAATACACAATTTAAAAAATCAAGAAGAAATAAACAAAATATTTCCTCAATCTGCAGAAATTATGGTTGTTGTTGCATATGGAATGATTTTACCTAGTTTTTTATTAAATCGATTTCCCTTAGGCTGTATTAATATACATGGCTCATTATTACCAAAATTCAGAGGACCTGCTCCCATACAATGGACACTCATAAAAAATGAAAATACCACTGGAATTACAGCTATACAAATGAATCAAGATATTGATTCTGGAAATATATTATATAAAATGCTATATAAAATTCATCCTAAAGATAATAATAATGTTTTGACAGAAAAATTATCTGCTCTTGGTATAAAAACACTATTACAAACTTTAATTAAAATTCAAAAAAAAAACCACTACTATATTAAACAAAAAAAATATCAAGTAACATACGCAAAAAAAATTACTAAAAGTATGGGAAGAATAAATTTTTTTATGAGTGCCCAAAAAATTATAACAATGATTAAAGCATTAAATCCTTGGCCAGGTACATACATAAAAATTAATAATCAAATAATTAAAATACATAAAGCAAAAATAATAAAATCAGATAACAAATGGAATATTGGAAAAATTATCATCATGAATTCTTCTGGAATTTTTATTCAAACCCAAAAAAATATTTTAAAAATTCTAAAAATACAAGTTCCAGGGAAAAAAATTAATACAATATCTGAATTTATTAATTCAAAACAAAAATTTTTTACTTTAGGTCAAGTACTAATATAAAAATAAAACGGCAATAAAATGCCGTTATATGTGAAAATTATTCTTTGTTATTGTTTTTTTTTTGCAAACGATCAATCAATTGGATGTATGCAATATTTGCTTTATCACCATTTCTATACCCACATTTAAAAATTTGGGTATAACCCCCATTTCGATTTAAAAAATGTGGACTGATGTCATTAAATAACTTGAATACAGATTTATTATCTCGAATACGAGAAAATACTAATCTTCTATTTGCTACAGTATTAACTTTTGCAATTGTAATTAAAGGTTCAATAATCATACGTAATTCTTTCGCTTTTGGTACAGTTGTTTGAATAATTTCATACTGTAATAAAGAACACACCATATTACTAAACATAGATTGTAAATGACTACCATTACGATTTAAATAACGACCTCTATTTTTATGTCTCATATATACTCTACTCTTAACATATTTTTCTATTGATCAGATATATTTTCAGGAGGCCAATTTTTCAAACGCATTCCAAGAGATAAACCTTTTGAAGCTAATATATCTTTAATTTCAGTTAAAGATTTTTTCCCAAGATTTGGAGTTTTTAATAATTCCACTTCAGTACATTGTACTAAATCACCAATATAATGTATTGTTTCTGCTTTTAAGCAATTTGCAGATCTTACTGTTAATTCTAAATCATCTACCGAACGTAATAAAATAGGATCAATTTCTGGTTTTTTTTCTTCTTCTTTTACTGGTTCAACAATATTATTAAAATCAACAAATGGACTTAGTTGTTCTGAAAGAATGGTTGCTGCTGTCCGAATAGCATTTTCCGGGTCAATAGTACCATTTGTTTCCATTTCAATAATTAATTTATCTAAGTTTGTTTTTTGTTTTACTCGAGCAGATTCTACTACATATGCAATACGTTCTATCGGGCTATAACAAGCATCTAATGATATACAACCAACTTCTTTATCAACATTGTCCAAAGCTATTCTAGATGATGCTGAAACATATCCAACACCTTTTTCAACTTTCATAGTCATTTCAAGAGAAGATGAAACATCCGTTAAATGACATATGATTTTATTTTTATTAAGAATTTCAACACTATTATCATGTACAATATCTAATCCTCGAACGATCCCAATCCCGGTTTTTTTAATATGTAAAAAAACTTGATTTTTATCTTGTAATTTAATTGCCAGCTCTTTTAAATTTAACAATATTGTTAAGATATCTTCTTGTACACCTTCTTTAGCGCAATATTCATGTAAAATACCTTTAATTTTAACTTCAGTAATAGCACATCCAGGAATAGAAGAAAGCAAAACTCTACGTAATGCATTTCCAATGGTATGACCAAACCCTCGTTCTAAAGGTTCCATGGTGACTTTCATATGAGTATTGCTAATTTTTTCAATATTTACTATACTCGGTTTTAAAAAACCTGTTATAAAATTGTGCATGGAACTCTCCCTAATTATTTTATATTTATAATTTATCTTGAATAAAGTTCAATAATTAGGTGTTCATTAATATCCGAAGCGAAATCAGAACGATCAGGAACTCTAATCAATGTACCTGAAAAATTATTTTTATTGATTTCTATCCAATCTGGTTTTTCTCTTTGTTCTGACAATTCCAATGAAAATTTAATTCTTATTTGTTTTTGTGATTTTTCTCGTATTGAAATACAATCATTAAGAGAAACTTGATAAGAAGAAATATTAACAATTTTATTATTTACCATAATTATTTTATGATTAATTAATTGTTTCGCTTCTGCACGAGTTGCACCAAAACCCATTCGATATACTATATTGTCTAGTCTCATTTCTAATAATGTTAACAAATTTTCTCCAGTATTTCCTTTTAATTTAGCAGAACGTTTATAATAATTATGAAATTGTCTTTCTAAGATACCATATAAACGACGAACTTTTTGTTTTTCTCTTAACTGTATACCATATTCAGACAATCTAGATCTTCTTTTTCCTTGTTGTCCAGGTAATTGTTTAATTTTACATTTGTCTTCAATAGAACGTAAACCTGATTTTAAAAATAAATCAATACCTTCTCTACGACTTAATTTTAATTTTGGTTTTAAATATTTTGCCATTGCATTCTCTCATCATCTCTATAATTAAATTCTACGTTTTTTAGGTGGACGACATCCATTATGTGGAATAGGAGTCATATCAGTAATATTTGTAATTTTAAATCCAGCAGTATTTAAAGCACGTATTGTAGATTCTCTTCCAGGTCCTGGTCCTTTTATCATTACTTCTAAATTTTTTATTCCATAATCTTTAATTAAATCTACACATCGTTCTACAGCAACCTGAGCAGCAAAAGGAGTTGATTTTCGTGAACCTCGAAATCCTGAACCTCCAGCAGTTGCCCATCCTAAAGCATTACCTTGACGATCTGTAATTGTAACAATGGTATTATTAAAAGATGCATGAATATATGCAATTCCATCAGAAATCTGCTTTTTTATACGTTTTTTATTATTTCTTATTATTTGTTTTCCCATACAACCTATGTTCCCTCATATTATTTTTTTATTGCTTTGCGAGGACCTTTTCTGGTTCTAGCATTCGTTTTTGTTCTTTGTCCTCGTACTGGTAATCCTCTACGATGACGAAAACCACGATAACAACCAATATCTATTAATCTTTTTATATTTAATGATCTTTCTCTACGTAAATCACCTTCTGTAATAAATTTAGAAATCATACTTCGTAATAAATCTAATTGTTGAGTATTTAATGCACTCATTTGTGTATGTTCTGCAATTTTACAACGAATACACATCGATCGAGATAAAGATTTACCTATACCATATATTAAACGTAATGCAACGACAATATTTTTATCATTAGGAATATTAATTCCTGCAATACGAGCCATCATTTTCCTCTATAAGTATATTTATAAATAATATTCTATACAATAAAAAATTATAATATAATATTAATGCAATGGTTACCCTTGTCGTTGTTTATGTTTAGGATATGCAGTACATATTACACGAATAACATTTCTTCTTTTAATAATTTTACAATTGCGACATAATTTTTTTACTGAAGTTCTTACTTTCATATATTATTTATTCTGTATAAATAGTTTAAAAATCATATATCATATTAAATATTATCAAAATGTATTATTAACATTTAAATATGACTTATTTAAGATAGAGTTGTATTTATTTGATAAAATTAATGTTTGTATTTGATTAATAATATCAATAATTACTACTACTACTATTAATAAAGATGTTCCTCCAAAATAAAACGAAACATGCATCAAAGTTCTCAAAAAATCTGGTAATAAACAAATAAAGATAATATATATTCCATTAATAAATACAATTTTATTCATAATATGAATAATATATTGTGTTGTTTGTACACCAGGTCTAATACCTGCAATAAAAACACCAGACTTTTTTAAATTATTTGCAATCTCTCTGGGATTAAAAGATATATAAGAATAACAAAAACAAAAAGCAAAAATTAATATAGAAGATATTATTATATATAAAAAATTTCCTGGTTGCAAATAATATAACAAGTATTCTAAATATTTAATATGAATATGTACATTAATTAGTGAAACCATAGTTGAAAAAAATATTATTATACCAGATGCAAAGATTGCTGGTATAACACCAGACATATTAATTTTTAAGGGTAGATGCGTTCTTTTTGTAATATATACTTTATGTATATTTTGTGGATTAGGGTAATGTAAAATAATTTTTCGATAACTTCGTTCTATAAAAACAACAAAACAAGTTACAAAAAAAACAATTATACAAATAAAAAAAATACTTATTAAAGATAATACTCCTTCTTGAAATTGTTGTAAAGTATGAAAAATAATAAAAGGTATCCTGGAAATAATATTAATACAAAGAATAATTGAAATACCATTTCCAATACCATATATTGTAATTAATTCACCTAACCACATTAATAACATAGTTCCAGTACATAAACTAAGTACCGTAGTAAGATAAAAAGAAAAATTAGGGTGTATTACTAATCCTCTCATACTAATAATATGAGGTAAAGTAATTGCAACACTAACTGCTTGTATAAAAGATATTAATAATGTAACATACCGAACATATTGATCAATTTTTTTTTTTCCTATTTCACCTTCTTTTTTAATCTCTATAAATTTTTTTACTACTAATGTTAATAATTGTATAAGAATAGAAGCAGAAATATAAGGCATCACACTTAAGGAAAAAATTGAAGCACGACTTAATGCACCACCAGAAAAAAGATTTAACATATCAATAATAGTATTTTGTTGTGTTTGAAAAAACTGTAATAATACAAAATTATTGATTCCAGGTACTTGGATAAAAGAACCAATACGAAAAATTATAATTGCAAAAAAAACAAATATAATTCTTTTTTTTAATTCTATTAAAGTACTATTAATCTTTTTAAATTTTGAACGTATTTTTTTAACCATGATATGCTATTTATTCCTCAATTTTTCCACCAAATTCTTCTATAATTTTTCGGACACTATGCGTAACTTTTAATCCCCGAATAATTTTTACTGTATTGAAAATTCCAGAATTAATTATTTTAACATATCGAGTACTATGTTTAATAATATTATTTTTTTTGAGTGTTTTTAAATTAATCACTTTTTGTGGTAAATGATTTATTTCAGATAAACGAACTTCTAAAGTTATATATTTTCTACGAGAAAAAAAACCAAATTTTGGAATACGACGATATAAAGGCATTTGTCCACCTTCAAAACCTCTCCTAATACTTACTCCTTTTCTTGATTTTTGCCCTTTATGTCCTCTTCCACATGTTTTTCCAAAACCACTTCCTATTCCCCTTCCAACACGTTTTTTATTTTTTTTTGCACCTGAACTATATTTTAAATTATTTAAAAACAATTTCTTATTCTCCTTGTACTTTAACCATATAATTTACTTTATTAATCATTCCCCGAATATCTCTAGTATCTATTCTTTTTACTGTATGCCCGATATGACGTAATCCCAGTCCTATGATTGTTGCTTTATGTTTTGGTAAACAACCGATAGTACTTTTAGTTTGCGTAATAAAAATTTTTTTAATCATATAATATTATTATCCCAATATCTCAGATATTAATTTATTTCTTTTTTCAGCAATTATTTTAGGGGATTTCATATTTTTTAATCCATTAATTGTTGCCCTCACTACATTAATGGGATTTGTAGAACCATAAGTTTTTGCTAACACATTACTTATTCCAACAACTTCTAAAACAGCTCGCATAGCACCTCCTGCAATAATCCCAGTACCTTTAGAAGCAGGTTTCATAAATATTTTAGATTTAGTATGTACACCTTTTACAGAATGTTGTAATGTTCCATTAGTAATAGGTACAAAAACCATACTACGACGAGCTTTTTCCATAGATTTTTGTATAGCTGCAGGAACTTCACGTGCTTTTCCATATCCAAATCCAACTTTTCCATTATTATCTCCAACTACTGTCAGAGCGGTAAAAGAAAAAATGCGACCTCCTTTAACAGTTTTAGAAACCCTATTCACTGTAATTAATTTTTCTTTTAATTCTATGTGATGCACTTTTTTATAATACATAAATTATATATCCTTAAAATTTTAATCCTGATTTTCTTGCAGTCTCTGCTAAAATACGAACTCTACCATGATACTTAAATCCTGATCGATCAAAAGAAACCGAATTAATTCCCTGTTTTATAGCTCTTTTTGCAATCATCTCTCCAATAATACTGGACGAAGTTTTATTGCCAGTATATGAAGTAAGAGATTTTTGAATCTTTTTTTCTATTGTAGATGCAGCAGTTAAGACACGAGAATCAAAATTAATAATTTGAGCATACATGTGACGTGATGTTCTATGTATAACTAATCGAATTGACTTTGATGATTTTAACTGACAACGTGTTTTTAAAGCTCTACGCATACGAGAATTTTTTTTATTAAATAAAATTTTCATATTATTTCTTTTTAGCCTCTTTAATTCGTATTTTTTCATTAAAATACCGAATTCCTTTACCTTTATAAGATTCAGGCTTTCTTTTTTTTCTTAAATTGGCTGCTACTTGCCCAAGTAATTGTTTATCAAAACTATATAGTATCATTTCTGTTGAAGAAGTACTATTAATTTTGATTTCATCAGGTAAATGATACTTAATAACATGAGAATATCCTAGATACATACTAATTATATTATTTTTCTCAATGTTAACACGATAACCTACACCAATTAATGATAATTTTTTAGTAAAACCTGTAGTTACACCAAGAATCATAGAATGTACTAAAGATCTTACAGTACCTGCTTGCATCCAACCATAATTTTTATTATTTCGTGATTGGAAGAACAATTTATTATCATCAAATTTTATTATAACAGAATTATGAAAATGATGTGTAAGAGACTTTTCATTACATGTTATAGTAATATTATTTTCCTTAAGTATCACATCTACACTAGAAGGAATTACAATTAGTTTTTTTGCAATACGAGACATTTAACCTCCAAAAATTAAGATACAATACAAATAACTTCTCCTCCTACTCCAATTTTTTTCGCTGCAATATTACTTATTACACCTTTTGAAGTAGATAGAATAGCTATTCCTAGTCCATCCATAACAATAGGTATATTACTTTTACTACAATAAATACGAACACTGGGTTTACTGACTCTATTTATTGTTTCTATTACGGATTTTCCATTAAAATATTTTAAAAATATTTTCAATTCCGATTTATTACATTTCTTATCAATAACATAGTTAATAATATAACCTTCTTTTTTTAATACATTACTAATAGCTACTTTTAAATTCGAAGCAGGCATACAAACAAAAATTTTATTTGCTGATTGACTATTTCGAATTCTTGTAAACATATCCGATATTGGATCTTGCATACTCATATTATCTTCTCTTATTATAATTCATTAAAATAATTTGTAATCTTACCAACTTGCTTTTCTTAATCCAGGAATTTCTCCACGCATCGCTGCTTCTCTTGTTTTAATCCTACTTAAACCAAATTTTCTTAAAAAACCATGCGGCCTACCAGTTTGAAAACATCGATTTCTTTGCCGTGATAAACTAGAATCACGGGGTAATTTTTGTAATTTTAAAACTGCTCCCCACCTTTTTTGTTTAGAAAGTAAAAGGTTAGAAATTATTTTTTTTAATTTCTGACGTTTTACAAAGAATTTTTTTCCTAATTTGATTCGTTTGAATTCACGTGCTTTCATTGATTCTTTTGCCATATTTTATTACCTAAAATAAAATTATTTTTGAAATGGGAAATGAAATGCAGATAATAAAAACAATCCTTCTGTATCAGAATTTGCTGTAGTAGTAATAGTAATATCTAGCCCCCGTAATTTATCAATCGTATCATAATTAATTTCAGGAAATATAATTTGTTCACGTATTCCCATACTATAATTACCACGACCATCAAAAGATTTTTTTGATAAACCACGAAAATCACGAATTCTTGGTATTGTAATATTAATTAAACGATTTAAAAAATCCCATTTTCGAATACCTCGTAGTGTGACTTTACACCCAATAGGATATCCTTGACGTATTTTAAAACCAGAAATAGATCTTTTAGATTTTGTAATAAAAGGTTTTTGACCAGAAATAGCAGTAAGATCTAAAACAGCTCGATCTAATATTTTTTTATTATTATAAGCTTGTCCAACACCCATATTAAGTACTATTTTATCTATTTTTGGTACTTGCATAACACAACGATAATTGAGTTGTATCATTAATTTTTTTATTATATGAGATTTATAATAATCATACAATTTTATCATAAATACCCCAACTTATTCAATTATTTTATGATTAGATTTTAAAAATCTTATTTTCTTTCCAGATTGTATTTTAAAACCAATACGATCTGGTTTTTTAGTATCAGGATTGAAAATTGCAATATTCGAAAGATCAATAAAAGCTTCTTTTTTTACAATACCAGAATTAATATTTTGAGATGGTACACCTTTTTGATGTTTTTTAATGTAATTAATTCCTTTTACAAGTACTTTTTTTTTATCAGAAGAAAATTTTTTTATAATTCCCATTTTACCTTTATCTTTCCCGGTGATCACAATTATATGATCAGAAGAATGAAATTTCATTGCCATAATATTTTCCTTATTAATTATTAAAGCACTTCAGGAGCTAATGAAATAATTTTCATAAATTTTTCTATTCTTAATTCACGTGTTACAGGTCCAAAAATACGCGTTCCAAGTGGTTGATTTAAATTATTTAAAATAACACATGCATTAGTATCAAATCGTATTAATGAACCATCTGAACGACGTATTCCCTTTTTTGTTCTTACTACAACTGCATTAAATACTTCACCTTTTTTTACTTTACTTCTTGGAACAGATTCTTTAACAGTTATTTTAATAATATCACCAATTTTAGCATATCTTTTTTTAGATCCACCAAGTACTCTAATACACATAGCAGAACGTGCACCAGAATTATCAGCTATAGATAATATTGTTTGTTCTTGTATCATGGTTTATATCCTTGTATATTAAATAATTACAAATCATAATACCAATTATATTTTATAAAATAAAATACAATGTATAAAAGAAGACATGCAAATCATGTCTTCAACATTATAAAATTGCTAAAAAATACACTTTTCAACAATTTTTACTAAAGTCCAGGATTTAGTTTTAGAAATTGGTCGACATGCAGCAACTTCTACTATATCTCCATTAGAACATTCATTATTTTCATCATGAATATGTAATTTAGTTTTTTTTTTTATAAACTTTTTATAAATGGGATGTTTAATGATACGTTTAATTAAAACAACAGCAGATTTTTGCATTTTATTGCTTACTACACGTCCTTTGAAAGTACGCACTTTATTCACCATTACTTCTATCCTTTTTGAGTCATTAAAGTTTTAATTCGTGCAATATTTTTTCGTACTTTTCGAAATAAATGAAATTGTTTAAATTTTCCTGTAGAGCGTTGCATTTTTAAATTAAATTGCTCACGTAATAAACTTAATAATTCCATTTTAAGATCTTTAAATGATTTTTTACGTAATTGTAATAAACTCATTTTATCACCATTTTACTAATAAAAATAGTTTTTACAGATAATTTTGATGTTGCTAACTTGAATGCTTGTCGAGATTCCAATTCAGACAAACCACTCACTTCATATAATACCTGTCCTGGTTTTACTAAAGCTACCCAATATTCAACATTTCCTTTACCTTTTCCCATTCGTACTTCTAATGGTTTTTGAGTAATCGGTTTATCTGGAAAAATTCTTATCCAAATTTTCCCTTGTTTTTTAATAAATTTTGTAATCACTTTTCTTGCAGATTCAATTTGACGAGCTGTTATTCTACCTCTTGTAATAGCTTTTATTCCAAATGTGCCGAATTGAATATTGGAATTTAAAATCACGCCCCTATTTTTTCCTTTATGCATTTTACGAAACTTTGTACGTTTAGGTTGCAGCATCTATCTTATTGCCCCCTATCCTGTTTAAGAAATCGGTATTGTTTTTTTTCTTTAAAAAATGTTTTAGTATCATGTTCTAAATATTGCATTCCGTCTAAAATCTCACCCTTAAATACCCAAACTTTTACTCCAATAATACCATAAGTAGTATGTGCCTCTGATAAATTATACTCAATATTTGCACGTAAAGTATGTAATGGAACTCTACCTTCACGATACCATTCTCGTCTTGCAATTTCTGTACCACCTAATCTTCCACTAACCTCTATTTTAATACCTTTCGCACCTTGTCTCATTGCATTTTGCACAGCACGTTTCATAGCTCTTCTAAACATAATTCTTCTTTCAAGTTGTAAAGCGATATTTTCAGAAATTAATTTGGCATCTAATTCAGGTTTTTTAACTTCAGTAATATTAATTTGTGCAGGAAATCCAGTAATTTTCGTAATAATTAATCGTAACTTTTCAACATCTTCACCCTTTTTACCAATAATAATTCCAGGTCTAGAAGTATAAATAGTAATTCGAATATTTTTAGATGGTCTTTCAATAACTATTCTAGCAATAGAAGCATGTTTTAATTTTTTTTTTAAAAATTGACGTACTTTAAAATCACCATGCAAATATTTTGAAAATTCTTTTTTATGAGCAAACCAACTTGAATTCCAAGATTTTATAATACCTAATCTCATACCATGAGGATGTACTTTTTGACCCATAAAATCTCCAAAAAATTTCTATTTATTAGATACAATCACAGTAATGTGACTAGTACGTTTTAAAATTCTATCTGATCTCCCTTTAGCCCTAGGCATCGTACGTTTCATTGTTATTCCGTCATCCACAAAAATTTTTTTTATAAATAATTCTTGTATTTCTATTCCGTAATTATTTTCAGCATTTGCAATTGCTGATTGCAAAACTTTTTTAACTAAAAAAGCAGATTTTTTTTTGTGATATGTTAAAATATTCATAACTTCTGTAACATTTTTCCCGCGAATAAGATCTACAATTAATCGAATTTTTTGAGCTGAAGATTTTGCTTTTTTATATTTAGCTATAATTTCCATAATATTATTTTACGACCTATCGTTTTTTAATTTTCTTATCAGCAGTATGTCCTCTATATGTTCTAGTTAAAGAGAACTCACCTAATTTATGTCCCACCATATCTTCAGTAATAAAAACTGGTATGTGTTGTCTACCATTATGTACGGAAATCGTTAAACCGACCATATTTGGAAAAATTGTTGAACGTCTTGACCATGTTTTTAATGGCTTTTTACTACCTAAGTTCACTGATTGTTTCACTTTATTTAATAAACTAACATCAATAAATGGACCTTTTTTAAGAGATCTAGGCATAAGATGTCCTCAAAATTATTTGTTAAAACTACGGTTTCGTAAAATAAATTTTTCAGTACGTTTATTTTTACGAGTTTTTTTACCTTTAGTTTGTTGACCCCAAGGAGTAACAGGATGTTTTCCAAAATTTCTACCTTCTCCTCCTCCATGAGGATGATCAATAGGATTCATAGCTGTCCCTCGAACTGTAGGACGAATACCTCTCCATCTTGATGCTCCAGCTTTTCCTAAAGTTTGTAACATATGTTCAGAATTACCAACAGTACCAATAGTTGCTCTACATACAGATAATATTTTCCTAATTTCCCCAGAACGCAATCGAATACTAACATATTTTTGATCATGCGAAATAATTTGTGCATAACTACCAGCAGTTCGAGAAATCTGAGCACCTTTTCCAGGTTTAAGTTCAATATTATGTATTAATGTACCTGTTGGAATGTTTTCTAAAATTAAATTATTACCGATTTGAATATTTACTTTCACTCCAGAAATAATTTTATCTCCTACTAAAATACCTTTAGGTGCTAAAATATATCTTCTTTCACCATCTTCGTATAAAATTAATGCTATATTTGCAGATCTATTAGGATCATATTCTATTCGTTCTACTTTTGCAAAAATATTATCTTTATTCCTTTTAAAATCAATAATTCGATAAATACGTTTATGACCACCACCAATATGACGAGTAGTAATATGACCATGATTATTTCTACCACCACTTCTATTTTTTTTTTTTAACAATAAAACATAAGGTTTTCCTTTATACAAGTTTTCGTTTTTAATTTTAACAACATGTCTTCTACCAGAAGATGTCGGATTACATTTAATCACTATCATAATTACTACCTTTCGAATAAAAATATTTAATGAATATCATTAATAAAATCTATATTTTGATCTTTTGAAATTTTTACATAAGCCTTTTTCCAATTACTACGACGAATATCATATTTTCCTTTTTTTTTACATTTACCTTTTATCAAAACAGTATTAATACTATTAACATTAACTGAAAATAATTTTTCAACAGCAGATTTAATTTCTTTTTTAGTAGCTTTAATAGAAACTTTAAATATTACAACATTATTTTTTTTTTTAAAAATAGTAGATTTTTCAGAAACATAAGGAGAATATAATATTTGAAACAACTGAAATTCAGATATCATGTTAATATTTCCTCAATTTTTTTAATTGCAGCAGTAGTAAGTATAATATTTTTACAATTAATTAAACTTACTGGGTCTACTGTTCTTACATCTTTTACAAACACTTTGTGTAAATTACGAGCCGCTAAAAATAAATTATGATCCAAAAAACGAGTAATAATCAAAACATGATTTAATAAATATTCTTTTAATTTCATTAATAATAATTTTGTTTTTGGAAATAATATTGAAAAATTTTTAAATATCATAATACGATTTTTTCGAACTAGTTCCGAAAAAATACTTTTCAAAGCTCCACGATACATTTTTTTATTAACTTTTTGAACATATGATTTTGGCTTAGAAGCAAAAGTGACTCCACCAGATCTCCAAATAGGACTTCTAATTGAACCAACTCTTGCTCTCCCTGTACCTTTTTGACGCCAGGGTTTTCTCCCAGATCCAGAAACTTCTGATTTATTTTTTTGTGCTTTACTACCTTTTCTAGCTGCCGCTGAATATGCAACAACAATTTGATGAATTAATGCTTCATTAAATTTTGTGTCAAAAACATCATCAGAAACTGAAATATATGATTTATCATCTTCAACAATTAACCGCATATTTTTTCCTTATACTTTTATTGCAGGTTTAACAATTACATTACTACCAGAAAAACCAGGAATGGAACCCTTAATAAATATTAAGTTATCTTGAAGATCAACACTCACCACTAATAAATTTTGTACTGTAACTTTTTTATTTCCCATATGACCAGACATTTTTTTTCCTTTAAAAACCCTTCCAGGAGTTTGATTCTGACCAATAGAACCAGGTGCTCTATGCGATAATGAATTACCATGAGTAGCATCCTGCATACTAAAATTCCAGCGTTTTATAGTTCCCGCAAACCCTTTCCCTTTAGAAATACCAGTAATATCAACTTTTTTGATAGTATTAAAAAAATCAACGTTAATCTTTTGTCCTAATTGAAAAACCTGTTCTTTTGCAACTCGAAATTCCCATAATCCATAACCTGCTGATACGTTAGATTTAATAAAATGACCAATTTCAGGTTTTAATAATTTTTTTTTTTTTTTATAACCTGTAGTCACTTGAATAGCATAATAACCATCACTAGCTAAATTTTTAATTTGAGTAATTCTATTTTCTTCAATTTTAATAACTGTTATTGGAATAGAATCTCCTGATTTTTTAAATAATCTCGTCATTCCTATTTTTTTTCCAACTAATCCCATCATAAAATTCACCAATAATAATTATTGAATTAATCTAAACTAATTTGTATATCTACCCCAGCTGCTAAATCAAGTCGCATTAAAGCATCAACAGTTTTTTCAGTTGGCTGCATGATATCAATTAATCTTTTATGAGTACGAATTTCATATTGATCACGTGCATCTTTATCAACATGGGGCGAAATTAATACTGTAAATCGTTCTTTTCTTGTTGGTAAAGGAATTGGACCTTGAACTTGAGCACCAGTTCTTTTCGCTGTATCAACAATTTCTAAAGTAGATTGATCAATCAAACGATGATCAAAGGCTTTTAATCGAATACGAATTCTTTGGTTCTGCATAATGTCAGAACTCCAATATATATATAAATGAAAAATATACCGTATATATATTATACGATATTTCATGACAATAACATTGTATGTTTGTTAAAACATTTTCAGTATGTAAAGAAAAGCACAAAATGAAAATATTAAAAATACAAAAAATAAGAAATATTATTTAGTATAATAAATTTTTATAAGATATATGTTGTATATTTGTTATACATACAATATACAATCAAGGTTTTTTGAAAACTATTTCTCTTGATACAGAAAAGAGAATAATATATTCTCCTTTCTAAAAATCTGTTTTATTAGTATTAATATGTCATTTTCTATAATCGAGAAATCAAGTAATAATTTTTACAACAACACCAGCACCAACAGTTTTTCCACCTTCTCGAATTGCAAATCTCAACCCATCTGCCATAGCAATAGGATTGATTAGAGTAACAATCATCTTAATGTTATCTCCAGGCATAACCATTTCTATATTCTCTGGTAATTCAATAAAACCAGTTACATCTGTAGTTCTGAAATAAAACTGAGGACGATATCCTTTAAAAAAAGGGGTATGTCTTCCACCTTCTTCTTTAGATAAAATATAAACTTCTGATTCAAACTTAGTATGAGGATGGATACTACCTGGTTTTGCTAGTACTTGTCCACGTTCTATTTCATCACGTTTTGTTCCTCTCAATAAAATTCCAACATTTTCTCCCGCTCTTCCTTCATCTAATAATTTTCGAAACATTTCCACACCAGTACAAATAGTTTTACTTGTAGGTTTAATACCAACAATTTCAATTTCTTCACCAACTTTAATAATACCTCTTTCTACCCTTCCAGTTACTACTGTTCCTCTACCAGAAATCGAAAAAACATCCTCAATAGGTAATAAAAATGGTTTTTCAATATCTCTTTTAGGATCAGGAAGATAACTATCTAAAGCATTAGATAAATCTAATATTTTAGACTCCCATTGCTTGTCTCCTTCTAGTGCTTTTAAAGCAGAACCACGAATAATAGGGATTTTATCTCCAGGAAAATCATATTGTGTTAACAAATCACGTACTTCCATTTCTACTAATTCTAATAATTCTTCATCATCAACCATATCACATTTATTTAAAAAAACAACCATATGTGGTACACCAACTTGACGTGCTAATAAAATGTGTTCCCTAGTTTGAGGCATAGGACCATCTGTTGCAGCAACAACTAAAACGGCACCATCCATTTGCGCAGCTCCAGTAATCATATTTTTAATATAATCAGCATGGCCTGGACAATCAACATGTGCATAATGTCTATTTTTTGTATCGTACTCAACATGCGAAGTATTAATTGTAATACCTCTAGCTTTTTCTTCCGGGGCATTATCAATTTGATCAAAAGCACGAGCAGATCCACCATAATGTTTAGATAATACAGTCGTAATTGCTGCAGTCAAAGTAGTTTTACCATGATCTACATGGCCAATGGTACCGACATTAATATGTGTTTTTAATCGTTGAAATTTTTCTTTAGACACAATCGACTCCTTCATATATAGTGTATAAAATATTATAATATAATATCAAACAAAAACTATTTACCTTTTTTCTCAATAATATTCATAGAAATATTTTTCGGAGTTTCTAAATAATTTAAAAATTCCATAGAATAAGACGCTCTTCCCTGAGTTTGAGATCTTAAATCTGTAGCATAACCAAACATTTCAGATAAAGGAACTCTAGAAGCAATTAATTTCCCCAGATGAAAATCTTGCATACCTTCAATAATACCTCTTCTACGATTTAAGTCACCAATAACATCACCCATATACTCTTCTGGTGTTTCAACTTCTACTTTCATAATTGGTTCTAATAATATAGGACGTGCCTTTTTAAATGCGTTTTTAAATGCTATAGAAGCTGCAAATTTAAATGCCAATTCCGAAGAATCAACATCATGATAAGAACCAAAATGTAATCTTACTCCAATTCCAACTACTGGGTATCCTGCAAGTGGTCCAGATTTTAATTGTTCCTGTATACCCTTATCAATCGCAGAAATATATTCGTTAGGAATAACACCACCTTTAATATCATTAATAAATTTATAACCAATATCTCCATCTATAGGAAATAAATCAATAACTACATGTCCATATTGACCTCTACCACCTGTCTGTTTAATGTATTTTCCTTCAATATCTTTAATAGATTCACAAATTGTTTCACGATATGCCACCTGAGGTGTTCCCACATTTGCACTAACATTAAATTCTCTACGCATTCTGTCGATAATAATTTCTAAATGCAATTCTCCCATTCCAGAAATAATAGTTTGATTGGATTCATGATCAATATGTACACGAAATGAAGGATCTTCTTTAGCTAATCTACTTAATGATAAACTCATTTTTTCTTGATCGGTTTTTGTTTTTGGTTCTATTGCAATGGAAATAACAGGATCTGGAAATTCCATTTTTTCTAGAATAATGGGTTTATTTAAATCGCATAAAGTATCACCAGTAGTAACATTTTTTAATCCAATAGCAGCAGCAATATCACCAGCACATACTTCTTTAATCTCTTCTCTTTTATTAGCATGCATTTGTACAATTCTTCCAAAACGTTCTTTTTGCATTTTTCCAGCATTCAAGATTGTGTCTCCAGAAGAAACTATGCCAGAGTAAACACGAAAAAAAGTTAAATTACCTACAAAAGGATCATTAGCAATTTTAAATGCTAAAGCAGAAAAAGGTTCTTTATCATTAGGAACACGATATATATGTACATTAGAATTATTATTTTGAAGACCTTGAACAGATTCTAAATCTATTGGAGAAGGTAAATATTCAACAATAGCATCTAAAAGAGATTGTATACCTTTATTTTTAAAAGCAGAACCACATGTTATTAATGTAATTTCATTATTCAGAGATCGTTTTCGTAATCCTAATTTTATCTCTTTTTCAGATAACTTTTCATTATTTAAATATTTTTCCATTAATTTATCATTGGATTCTATCGCTGTTTCAATGAGAATATTATGCCATTTTTGTGCTATTTGTAACATATTATTAGGAATATCACTGGAACGAAATGTAACACCGCAGTCTATATCATTCCAATATATTGCTTTCATAGCAATTAAATCTATTATTCCAATAAATTTGTCTTCAGAACCAATAGATAACTGTATTGGTATTGGATTAATTTTTAATCTTTCTTTCATTTGATTAATCACTTTAAAAAAATCAGCACCTATACGATCCATTTTATTAATAAAGGCAATTCTAGGAACTTTATATTTATCAGCTTGTCTCCATACTGTTTCTGACTGTGGTTGCACTCCTCCAACAGCACAATATACCATTACAGCACCATCTAAAACTCTCATGGACCGTTCCACTTCAATCGTAAAATCAACATGTCCAGGAGTATCAATTATATTAATTCTATGTGCAGGAAATTGTTTATACATTCCAGACCAAAAAGTTGTTGTAGCAGCTGATGTAATAGTAATACCACGTTCCTGTTCTTGTTCCATCCAATCCATCGTTGCTGTACCATCATGAACTTCCCCAATCTTGTGATTAATACCAGTAAAATATAAAATACGTTCTGTGGTAGTTGTTTTTCCAGCATCAATATGTGCACTAATTCCAATATTACGGTAATGTATTATAGGTGTTGTACGAGCCATTTAAATCCTCTGCAATAATAAAAAATATTTTATTTATAATTATAAATATTTAAATATTTATAACAAAAATACACTATGTAATAATATATTACTTTACCAACGATAATGTGCAAATGCTTTATTAGCTTCTGCTATTCTATGTACTTCGTTACGCTTCTTAATTGCTAAACCTTTATTATCTAAAACATCTACAAATTCATTAAATAATTTTAAACACATAGAATGATCACTTCTTTTACGAGCAGATTCTACTATCCATCTCATTGCTAATGTGTTTCTTCGTTCTGGACGTACTTCTATAGGTACTTGGTAAGTTGAACCACCAACTCTTCTAGATTTTACTTCAACAGTAGGACGAACATGTTCTAAAATTTCATCAAAAATATCTAATGCATTTTTATTAGATTTAGTAGATATTTTTTCTAAAGCAGAATATACAATGTTTTCCGCAATAGACTTTTTTCCATGCATCATCAAGATATTAATAAATTTTGCTAATATTACAGAAGAAAATTTAGGATCTGGTAGAATTTTTCTATTTCCAATAATACGACGACGTGACATATCAATACTCCATCAATAATAAAATTAGTATAATTATTTTTTAATTTTTTTAACACCATATTTTGATCTACTTTGTTTTCTGTTTTTCACTCCAGCACAATCTAATGCACCACGAACAACATGATATCGTACTCCTGGTAAGTCTTTTACACGACCTCCTCGAATTAGAATTACTGAGTGTTCTTGTAAATTGTGGCCTTCTCCACCAATATAAGCAGTGACTTCAAAACCATTAGTTAATTTTACACGACACACTTTACGTAAAGCAGAATTAGGTTTTTTTGGTGTTGTCGTATATACTCTAATACATACTCCTCTTTTTTGAGGACAACGACCCAAAGCAGGAACATTATTTTTTATCATTCTTTTAATACGAGGATATCGAACTAATTGATTTATTGTAGCCATATCATAATCCTTTTAAAAATATTAATAAATTTAAGACTATTATGAAAATACTTATAATATAAAAAATATTACCAATTAATATATTTAGAATATTTTTGAGTTAAAACAATGAATTGAGTATAATTAATACAAATAAAATTACTAGAAATATTATTTAAGAGTCCTCTTGCAAGAACATCTTCTTTTAATAAATATAATTTACAAGAATTTTGGATATTTTTTTCTAAAATTTCAACATTTTTTAAAGCAATTAATACGCCATCCTGTAACGCTATTAAAGTATCATTTGGAAATAACATTAAACGCATTGTTTGAACATCTATTTTGAAAGGAGAGTGAAATAATATATGCAGCATACAAGATTAATATCTTAGAAATTTATAATATGATTACATTGATTAATTTTTTTTCTTAATACTATAGCATCTATAATTTTTGCATTTAAAATAATCGAAATGTCTTTCTCAAAACCTCTTTGTAACAAAGATTCATAGCATATATAAAATTCATTTACATCATATAATGAAAGAATTTTAAAGGAAGCACAATAACTTTTAAAAAATTTTAACCTAGAATTTTGATTATCAATAATTTGAAAAATGCCATCACCAATAAAAAAAATCTTTAAATTGTTAGTATAACAAGAAGCTGATAATACAAAATTTAATCCATCTTTTCCTATATGCTTTCCATATGGAGCATGTGAAAAAATAATAGCTATTTTTTTCATAAATTTAAAATTGTAAAAAGTGATCTGAAGATAACATTGAATATACTAAAGTACTCAACCCAGTTAAATAAAATCCTTTATGTAAATTCCCATGTAAAAATCCAAGTGATTTACTCATTTCATTGGATAAAATACCTTTTTCTTGTGCTGAACTAATACAAATATATAACTTAATAAAAAAAAATTTACTTAATTGATACCATTCACGTACTAAATTTATAGATTCTATTGGTGTATTAATCATATTATTTGCATTTAATACGCCATTGCCATAAAAAAAAATATTTTTAATATTATTTTTTTTATTTTTTAATAAACATTTAGCACACAGAAATGCACTTATTGCATTTTCTGTACTATGAGGGGAACCCATAACTAATATAGTATATATTGACATATCATAATTTAAAAATTTAAAATGACACTTTTATATCATTCTATCATAGAATCTATGTAAAGTAAAAATATTTAATAAAATTATAAACAGAATATATAATAAAAGATTGTAAAAATATTTTAAAAATAAAATATTTCAAAAAGATAAAATACTAAAAATATATAAAAATAGGAAAATAATATGAATAAAAAAAATCTTTTAGGGTTAACGATAATTGGTTTTTTATCATATTTTTTAACAGGAGCAATGATTGTTGTTACTGGAATCGTTATACACAATCTTGCACAATATTTTCACCTTTCAATTGCTAAAATGAGTAATGCATTCACATTCTTAAATGCTGGTATCTTAGTTGCAATATTTTTAAATTCTAGAATTACTCAATGTATTTCTTTAAAAAAACAAATCATCATGGGATTCTTTTTAATAATCATTTCTGTATTAGGATTCATTCAGTCCAATAATCTAATGTTATTTTGTTCAAATATGTTTATCTTAGGAATTGTTGGTGGTATTACAATGTCTATTGGAACATTTTTAATCACCAATATATATTCAGGAAAAGAAAGAACATCAAAATTATTAATCACAGATTCTTTTTTTAGTATGTCTGGAATGATATTTCCAGTACTAGCATCATATTTATTAAGTCATAAAATATTATGGTACTGGATATATATTATTATTAGTATAATATATTTTATTATTTTCCTTATTACATTAAATGTAAAATTTCCAAAAATCAACAATAACATTATTAATCAACAAACAATAGAAAGTAAAAAATATAAAATTAATATATTTATATTATGTTGTTCAGCATTATGTTATATTTTAGGACAACTTGGGTTTATATCTTGGGTTCCTGAGTATACTACTCAAAATATCAAACAAGATATTCAATCTGCTGGAAACTTAGTGAGCAATTTTTGGATGTCATATATGTTTGGTATGTGGTGTTTTAGTTACATATTAACATTCTTTGATCTACAAAAATCAATTACCGTTCTTAGTGGAATTTCTACATTCTTAATGTATTTATTTATTCACAATACATATTTACCAATACTAAAAATTATAATAATTTTTCTAGGTTTTTTTTCCAGTGCAATCTATACTATAATTATTACTTTAACATCATTACAAACTCAACAACCATCTCAAAAATTAATTAATAATGTATTAATGTTTGGAACAATTGGTACCTTATTAACATTTATTATTACTGGTCCTGTGGTATCTACGATGGGAATATATGGGGCATTAATTTTCTGTAATATACTTTATGGAATAGTGTTTATACTATCTGGAATATTAAAATTTACTAGTAATCATAAAAAAAATTTATAAATATCATGTTTTATAATCCCAGTAAATTATAAATATTTTCTATAGTTTTTTGTGCTATTTTTTTTGCTTGATAAGCACCATAGTCTAAAATATTTTTCAAATAGGGTAAATTATTTCTAAAATAATGAAACTTTTCTTGTAATACAGATAATTTATTTGAAATCATACATGCTAATAAATATTTAAAATCTTTATATGAAGTTTTTTTAAAAATTTTTTCTACTTCATGTATATTTTGTCTTTTTAAACTAGCATAAATATTTAATAAATTTGAAATTCCTGGTTTTGTATCAGAATTATAAAAAATTTTATTTTCGGAATCAGTAACTGACTTATTAATCTTGTTAAAAACAGATTTTTTATTATCTAATAAAAATATTACATTATTATGATTAACATCTGTTTTGGACATTTTAATAGTAGGATTCAGCAAAGCCATAATTTTACAACTATATTTATTTGGTATATAACTATCAGGAATATTAAAAAATTTACCATGCAGAAAATTAAATCGATGAGCAATATTTCTTGCTAATTCCAAATGTTGTTTTTGATCCTTTCCAATCAAAACAACATTACTTTGATATAACAAAATATCAGAAGACATTAATATTGGGTAATTAAATAAACCAGAATTAATATTCTTGGCATATATTTTAGACTTTTGTTTAAACTGTACCATTCTTTTTAATTCACCAAAATAAGTATAACAATTTAAAATCCAATTTAATTGACAATGTTGATGTACTTGTGATTGTAAAAATATAATACTTTGTTTTGGATTAATTCCAGCAGATAAATAAAAACATAAAGTATCTAGTTTGGATTGCTGTAATGAACTAATATTTTTAAATACTGTTAATGCATGTAAATCAGCAATACTATAAATGCAATGATGTGTAGTTTGCATAGAAGACCAATGAAGTATTGAACCAATATAATTTCCAATAGTTAATGTACCAGAGGGTTGTACAGCACTAAATAAAATTGGTTTCAATAAATTCATAAATAATTCCTCAAAATATATTCAATTGACATTAAAAAATGACAATTACTTTAATTTCCAATAAATATTTTGTAATTTATTTCTAATCATTGTAATTGTATGCTTATAATTTTTTGAATGAAAAATAGCAGAACCCATAACTAAAATATTTGCTCCAGCACGCACTACTTCGGTGACATTCTCGATGTTAATACCTCCATCTACTTCTAGTAAAATATTGGGAAAAAATTTATTAATTCGAATTCTAACTTCTTTAATTTTATCTAATATTGAAGGAATAAATTTTTGATTTCCAAAACCAGGATTAACACTCATTAATACAATTAAATCTAATTTGTCCATCACATAATCTAAAATATTTAATGGAGTTGCAGGATTTAAAACTAAACCACATTTACACCCGTATTTTTGAATTAAACTAAGGGTTCTATCAATGTGGTTACTAGTTTCTGGATGAAAAGAAATAAATTCTACTCCTAATTTTGCAAAAATAGGAATCAAATTATCCACGGAACGCACCATTAAATGTACATCAATAGGTGCACAAATTTTGTATTTTTTTAAAGATTCTAATACTAATGGACCAAATGTTAAATTAGGAACATAACAATTATCCATAACATCAAAATGAATAATATCACCTCCTGCTTTTAAAACATTATTAACATCTTTTCCTAATCTAGAAAAATCTGCAGATAAAATTGAAGGCGCAATAAAAATTTTTTGCATTTAATTTTCTTATTAAAAAATAAAAAATTTTATCAAAATTATAATAACTAATATTTTATAAAAACGATTGAATAGAAGAAACTATAACATCTTTTTTAATATTATTAAAAATCTCTACTTTACCAATACTAGTAGGTAAAATTAATGTAATACCTCCAGAAATATTTTTTTTATCTCTTTCCATATATTTTAGATATTCTTGTGCATACATATTTTTTGGAGGCATGATTGGTAATCCTGCCATATATATTAATTTCAATATTCTTTTAGTATCAGTACTCTTTAATAATCCAATTATTTCAGCCGTTTTGCTTGCAATAATCATCCCAACAGCGATAGCATCTCCATGAGACCATGTTGAATATCTAAAATGTGTTTCAATAGCATGTCCATAAGTATGTCCAAAGTTTAATAACATTCTTGATTTCTTTTCTCGTTCATCTAAATTAACAATTTTTGATTTTAATTGACAACATTTTTTTATACAATATAACATTTTTTTTGAATCAACTGATAATTTCACTAAATTTTTTTCTAACCAAACAAAAAATTCATAATCAAAAGAAATTGCATATTTAATAACTTCAGCAAAACCAGATACTAACTGCCGAGTAGATAATGTAGATAAAAAAATAGTATCAATAATTACTCCTATAGGTTGCCAAAATGAACCAATCATATTTTTTCCTAAAACATGATTGACTCCTGTTTTTCCGCCTACAGAAGCATCAACTTGAGCTAACAATGTAGTAGGTATTTGAAGAAATCGTATGCCTCTTTGATAAACAGAAGCTACAAAACCAGTTAAATCTCCTATTACCCCCCCTCCTAAAGATATTAGTATAGAATTGCGATCATGTTTTTTTTTTAATAAAAAAGATAATAATGATTCTACAGAATGTAAATTTTTATATTTTTCTCCATCAGGCAATATAAATTCATCTATAATAATACGATATTGTAACAAATAATGTACTATAGTATTTTTCCACATATCAGAAACAACATTATTTGTAACTAATACTACTCTATCACCTTTTTTTAATAAGGGAAATAAATATTTTGAATCAATAATATCATCTCCAATATTAATTGTATAACTATTATTATCTAGAGGTACATCAACATGCTCTATTTTCATAAAATACTCTTGAAATATTTAAATACTTTAAATTTTCTTTAGCATATGAATAATATTAGATACTATCGCTTTTACATTTTTATTATTTGTATTAATAATAATATCAGATATTTCTTCATATAATGGATTTCTTTCATAAGATAATTTTTTTAATATTTCTTCTGTAGAATCAGAGGTATTTAATAACGGTCTATGTTTTTCCCTTTTTGTCCTCATCAATTGCTGCTCAATTTCTACTTTTAAATATATAATAATACCCCGAGAAGATAAACAATGTCTAATTTTTTTAGATAATATTGAACCTCCTCCAGTTGCAAGAATAATCTTATTCATCTTAGTTAATTCATCAATAATTTTTTCTTCCCGGATTCTAAAACCTACTTCTCCTTCTACATCAAATACCCAACTAATATCAACTCCAGTACGATTTTCAATCTCTTGATCGGAATCATAAAAATCCATATGAAGTTCTTTAGATAACTGACGACCAATAGTACTTTTTCCAGCACCCATAGGTCCTATTAAAAAAATATTTCTTTTTTCTAACATATATTTAGTAATTATAAATTGTATTTTTTCAATAAACCCAATTATAAAATATTTATTGGAACCATCGAATATAGTTAATCACTATTAATAATAATACTATAATTTATAAATTAAGAATATTAAAATATATTATATTAAATAGATTTACAGAATTATCAAAATCATTTATTATTATTATACAGAAGTAAAAATATTATATTTTTAAATTTGGTGAGGTGTCCGAGCGGCTTAAGGAGCACGTCTGGAAAATGTGTATACAATAAAATGTATCAAGGGTTCGAATCCCTTTCTCACCAAAATATTATAATATTTCATGATATGATTGTTTCTAAAGCAATTTCTATCATATCATTAAAAGAACATTCTCTCTCTTTAGTAGAAAGCTGATTCTTTAAAAGAATATGATCAGAAACAGAACATATTGACATCACTGGTATGCGATATTCAGCAGCGATATTATAAATTCCCGCAGTTTCCATATCTATCGCTAAAATATTATATTTCTTTAATATATTCACAATTTCTTTATCATCTGTATAAAATATATCAGTAGTAAAAAAATTTCCAATATGAATATTAATTTTTCTATTACCAGCGATATTAAAAGCTTTATAAATTAAATGAAAATCTGCAATCGCAGCAAAATCGTAATTTTTAAATCGAATACGATTAAAATTAGAATCTGTAGAAGCTCCTAAAGCAATAATAATATCTTTTAAAAAAATATTTTTTTGAATAGTTCCACATGTTCCTACACGAATCATTTTTTTTATATCATAGAATTTTATTAATTCTGTAACATAAATAGCCGCAGATGGTATACCCATACCATGACTCATAACAGAAACTAAAATATTCTTATATTTTCCAGTATATCCAAACATATTTCTTATATTATTAATTTGAATAGCATTTTTTAAAAATGTTTCTGCAATATATTTTACTCTAATAGGATCTCCTGATAAAATAACCAAGTTAGAAATATTATGTTTCTTAGCATTAATATGAGGTGTACCCATAATTTTATTATCCTAAAATAATAATCATAATTATGATAAACATCCATTATATAAATTATAAAAATATATTACATACATTATATAACGAATGGGAAAGAAAAAATGTTTTCATGTTTTGTAATATACAAAAATTTTACAAAATCAAAAAATGTATTTTTATAGTATTGAATACAAAATACTTTTAAAAGTTTTTTAATATACTAAATATTAAAAAAATTCCAAAGTGCCTCAAATACTTTAAAATAATATTTATATCAATGTATAATATTTTTTAATATTATAAAATAAAATAATTATCATTGTGATATATCTAAAAAATACTTTTTATATATTCAAGTAGTATAGAAAAATTCAAAATAATATATTGTAACGATGATATTTATACATGCTTTAAAAAAATTATTGATTAAAATTATTAATATAATTAAAATATTTGCATGCTTTCATAAGATGTATAAAATATCTAAAATTTTTATATAATCACATAAGTTATTATACTCATATATTTGAAAAAATATTTTTATATTACAATTATAACATACGTACTATACTCAATATTAATCATATTATTTCCTATATATTCTAAATTATTTTCTTATAAAACTAATAATATTACAACGAATTCCTTAAAAATATTTTATATATTTTTAAATTCTTATCCTTATGCATTTAAATTTTTTTAAAAAAATAAAATCAGTATATAAAAATAAGATCTCTTGTGTTAATATCCAAAATACTAACATTATACAATCTTAATTTTTAAAATGAAAATTTCTAAAAAATAAAAATTATTAAAAATATATTAATAATAAATTTTTTATTATTTTTATAGATATATTTTATATATTATATTGATTAAATAGTAAAAATAAAAAATTCCTAATTTTTTTAAATATCTTTATTTCTAATAATATTATACTTATAAATCTATCAATAAAAATCTATTTTAATACTTATTTTTAATATAACACCCTAATAAAAATTTTACAAATATTCTCTAAATTACATCAACCATCATTTAAAATTATATATTTTTCAAACATTCTCTTATACAATTCTTCATAACAAATTATATTGTATTATCAATATATTATAAAATATCCAATGAATTAATATCATTAATACTAAAAACACAAAAAATAAAATAAAAAATTGCAAATTCATTTAATAATCATATTTGCAATTTAACATAATATACTATTACGATATGTATTTCTACATTGCATATCAGGATTATTATGAATATTCAATAATAATAATTACGAAAGTAAAATACTTATTCTAAGATTTTTAAAAAAAAGAATGTTTTCCTCTATTGTGTTTTGTAACGTCTTGTACACCTTGCAACATAGAAAAATTACTTAAAATTTTTTTTTCAATACCTTCTTTTACAGTAGTACTAGACATCGCACAACCATTACAACCACCTAAAAACTCTATCATAACAATTCCTGCATCAGTAATATCAATAAGTACAATTTTACCTCCATGATTTAACAACATTGGATTGATGTATTGATGAATATAATGATCTACTTCTTGGAATAAAAACATTTTATTTTTTGTAATTTTCTGTTTGTGAAAATTTTCTTTTTTATTTTTTTGATTTGCATAAGGAGCCATTAACATTAATTGTTTTTCTAGATCATTATCAAATAAATCGATTTTAGAATCTTTTAAATATGGAATAAAAGATTTATCAACAAAAATATTAAAATCTACATACTGTATTTTAATATCTTTTTCATTAAAATTTTTAATATCATCATAAAAAATTTTACATGTAGCATATTTTGTACCTGGAGCTTCAATCGATATTCTAAGAATATTAGACTTTTTTTGTTTATCCAAAATTTTTTTTAAATATTTTTGAGCTTGTAATGAAATTTCAATCATAAATATTAACTTTTATAATGTATAAAATGTAATTTGTAAAACATATTATAATTATTATACATTAATTATTCATTTAAACTAGTAAAAATAATTATCTTTTTAAAAAATATTGAAAATAATTTTTAAAAAATATATACTATATTTTCTTATTATTATAATATTATAATATACTCAAAAAAACGTATTCATTCAAATAACTATGATTCATTAAAATATAAAAATTTGTATCAAAATTATAAAAAATACCAATAATCATTTTTTATAATTTCTTAATTACATGTAATAAATATTCAAAATGGTAAATCTTCATCAAATTCCACGTTAGACATATCTTCTTCTAATAATGTATTTTTTAATTTTTTATCTTCATCATTTCCAATATTTATAATAGCTTCTTTAGGAACTTCTGTACTATGATTCAAATTTTCAATTTTATGAATATTAGATACACGGTTCCCTAACATTTGCATTTTACCATTCATATTTACTATAATTTCTGTAGTATATCTATTTAATCCATTTTTATCTTTCCATTTTCTTGTTTTTAAAGATCCTTCTATATACACCTGAGAACCCTTTTTTAAAAATTTTCCAGAAATTTCAGCTAATTTTCCAAAAATAATAATTTTATGCCACTCAGTATTTTCCCTCATATCACCAGTACTCTTATCTTTCCAATGTTCTGAAGTGGCTAAAGTAATATTTGTTACTGGATTACCATTTGACATATAGCGAACTTCAGGGTCTTTACCTAAATTACCAATTAAAATAACTTTATTAATTCCTCTATTTGCCATATATATTTCCTATAAAATTTTATACCATAAATCTATCATGATAATATATTATTAATATAATATACAAATATATAAATAGTTTATCATGTATTTTACATAAAAATTATCTAAAATACAATTTATTCTAATCAATTATAATCATAATATATGATAATTCATAATGATACCAATATAAAAAAAAGCAATCATTTTAAACAACCACCATACTCTCTAGAAGCAGAACAATCTGTTTTAGGTGGATTAATGTTAGACAACACAAAATGGGATATAGTTTCTAATTTTATTATATGCGAAGATTTTTTTAATAAAATACACCAATTAATTTTTTATGAAATGCAAAATCTGATTTTGCATCATTCCCCTATAGATTTAATAACTTTATCTGAATCATTAGAAAAAAAAAATATTTTAAAAACATCCGGACAATTTTCATATTTATCTGAAATTATTAAAAATACTCCTAGTATTGAAAATATTGAAGCATATGCAAAAATTATTAAAGAACGATCTATTCTACGAGAGATTATAAAAATAGGAGATCATATTTCTCATTTAGGATATAAACCGAATGGGAAAACTAGTGAAGAAATTTTAGATTACGCAGAATTTAATATTTTGAATATTGCAAAAAAAAGACTCACACAAGATCATCATCCTAAAAATATTAAAATGATGTTAGATAAGACTATTACTGCAATCGAAAAATTAATTATCTGTCCAAATAATCATATTACAGGCATTGACACTGGATATCCCGATTTAAATACAAAAACATTAGGATTACAAGAATCTGATTTAATTATTATAGCAGCAAGACCGTCTATGGGAAAAACAACACTTGCTATGAATATTTGTGAAAATGCTGCTATGCTACAAGATAAACCAGTCTTAATTTTTAGTTTGGAAATGCCGGGAGAACAAATTATGATTAGAATGTTATCCTCTTTATCTCGAGTGTGTCAAAAAAATATTAGAACCGGAAATCTGTGCGATGAAGATTGGTCTAGAATTTCTAGTACTATTAATATTTTGCTAAAAAAGAATAATATATATATTGATGATGCATCAAGAATTACACCAAATGAAATAAGGTCTAAATCTAGAAAACTATATAAAAAAAAAAATGGACTCAGCCTTATTATGATTGACTATTTACAATTAATTCAAGTACCCCATTTATCCGAACATAGAAATCTTGAAATCGCAGAAATCTCTAGAACATTAAAATCACTTGCAAAAGAATTAAAAATACCTATTATTGCACTATCACAATTAAATCGCTCATTAGAACAAAGATCTGATAGAAGACCTATTAACTCAGACCTAAGAGAATCCGGAGCACTAGAACAAGATGCTGATTTAATTATGTTTATTTATCGAGATGAATTATATAACGAAAATAGTGAATTCAAAGGAATCGCTGAAATAATTATTGGAAAACAAAGAAATGGTCCCAGTGGCAGCATAAAATTAATATTTAATGGGGAATTATGTCGTTTTGATAATTATTTTGAGGGATAAAAATATCATATCATTTTCATATATTAAAAATATATAATATATAAAACATGATATTACAAATAATATTTATTATATATTTTTATAAAATCAAAAATTTTTATTAATTTTATAGATTCGATGTTAATGATACCACATATAATGAATCAAAGGATTAAAAAAATTCATATAAATTTTGTAAATACTATAAAAAATATTAAGTATTTTAAAAAAATACCATTCAAATGACATCAATGTATTAAAGATTCAAAGAGTACTATACTAGTAGTATAAATATAATAAACATACAAAATATATTTTTAAAATGTACTTATATTTAAATTTCTAAAACTATTATACTAAATAGAAATATTATTCATGTAATATTTCGAGTATAACAAATAAACAATAAATTCATAATAAACTTTGAAAAATTATGAAATAATATTTCAAAAATATAAAACATATAAAATATATAATCAAAATAAAAAATATTGATCCTTTGCATGTGAATCAATATGTATAATAACAAAAATTTTAATACAATGATAATCTTATCTTTTGATTTCGGTACTAAAAATATTGGAGTAGCAGTAGGACAAAAAATTACAAAAACAGCAAGCGCTTTAAAAAATATTACAGTAAAAAATGGTATTCCAAATTGGAAAAATATTTCTTCAATCATAAAATATTGGAAACCAAAACTTATTATTATTGGATATCCCTTAAATATGGATGGAACAAAACAAAAAATTACTCAAAAAGTACATATATTCGCTAAAAACATACAATTAAAATATAATATTCATGTAGAATTACATGATGAACGATTAACAACTGTAGAATCAAAAACAATACTATATGAGTATGGAGGATATAAAAAACTTAAAAAAAACAATATTCATTCTTTATCTGCTATTATTATATTAGAAAGTTGGCTTAACCAAAATTTTGAAAATACAATACTCTAATATCATTTATAGTATATTTTATATTATTTAAAATGTATAGGAATCTAATGATCTATATACCCAATAAAATAGGATTATATGTTCATATACCTTGGTGCTTTAAAAAATGTCCATATTGTGATCTTAATGCATATAAAATGAATAATTATTTTAAACAAGAGATATATGTTAAAAAAATTATTCAAGATTTACTACAAGATAAACATTTTATTCATCAAAGAACCATAAAAAGTATATTTATAGGAGGAGGGACACCAAATCTTTTACACCAAAAATTATTAAAAATGATCTTAGTAAATATTAAAAATCTTGTATCTGTTGATCAAAATGCAGAAGTTACAATAGAAGTACATCCAAAATTTGTAAATATCAAAAATATATTAAAATATGTTAAGATAGGTATTAATAGAATATCTTTTGGTATACAAACTTTTGATAAAAATTTATCACAATTAATTGGAAGATCAAATACTACAGAACATATTATATCTCTTTTAAATCAAGTAAAAAAAATTATTCCAATCAATTTTAATATAGATCTCATGTATGGTTTACCAAATCAAACTGTCGAAGATTGTCTATTAGATTTAAAAACTGCTATTCAAATGAATCCGAACCATATTTCTTGGTATCAAATGAATGTAGAAAAAAATACAATATTTTATTATCAAAAACCTTCTATACCAAAAGAAAATATTATTTTAGATATGTACAAAAAGGGAAATCGTTTATTAAAACAATCAAAATATAAACAGTACGAAATATCATCATATGCAAAAAAAAAATATTTCTGTTACCATAATTTAAACTATTGGAAATATGGAGATTATCTTGGTATTGGATGTGGAGCACATAGTAAATTAACACAAAAAAAAAATAATATTATACGTATCATAAAAAAAAAAAGAATTCATGATTATTATCATAGTAATAATTACATCGAAAAAATATATTCTGTAAAAGAAAGAGACCAACCATTTGAATATTTTATGAATATTTTTCGAATACTACAACCAATAAAAAAAAAGAGTTTTTTAAAAAAAACTAATATTAGTATTCCATATATTCAAAAAAGTATACAAACAGCAATTAAAAAAAAATATATTATACAAAAAAAAAAATCTTGGCGTATATTACCCAAAGGAAAAATATTTTTTAATGATTTAATAGAATTATTCTTATACCAAAAAAATAATACTTCTTAAATATTATTTAATCAATTGAAATATAATATTAAAATTATTAACACAATGTAAAGATGCTTGATTAGAAAATTTAGTCTTTATTTTATTATTTATAATATCATGATCATATTTCTTTGAAATATCAACAAAATATTTAAAATTCTTCATTAATTTTATAATATTATTATAATATAATACACAATCCGTAATTATATGTAATATTCCTCCTAATATCATTTTCGTTATCACTAATTCAATAAATTGTTTATTTATTATTCTTCTTTTATTGTGCCGTTTTTTAGGCCAAGGATCAGGAAAAAAACATTGTACAATACTAATCGAATTATTTTGAATCATGTATTGTAATACTTCTACTGCATCGTGCATAATTATTTTTAAATTATGAAATATTTTTTTTGTACAAAATATTTTTTTAATAAAATTATAAATACCAGCAAGATATACCTCGATGCCAAGAATGTTACAATTAATAAAATGAGAACATGTATAAAATAATGATTCCCCGTTCCCAAAACCAATATCTAGTATTATTGGTAAACGATCATTACTATAAAAAGTATGTATATTAATTAGAGAATTTTTAAAATTAATTCCAAATAAAAAAAAATACTTTTTTAAAAAATCTATTTTCTTTTCTTTTAAATACCTACTACGTAACTGAAAGCTCTTAATTGGTCTTAAAAATTTTCCAAATTTATTGTATTTAGGTATTATAAAACTATTAAGAATAATTTTTTTCATAAATATGTTATAATTATTTTTATATAAATACTATCATTTATTATCCATGTTGCAATATACTATGAAAAATTGGAAATTTTCTCAATTAATAATCAATTGGCAACACATTTTTGGTAGAAATAATTTACCTTGGCAAAATACAAACAATGCATACTATACATGGATCTCAGAAATAATGTTACAACAAACTAAAGTAAATACTGTAATACCTTACTTTAATAAATTTATTACTATTTTTCGTGATATTAAATCCATATCACAAACAAATTTAAATCATATATTGTATATGTGGAGTGGATTAGGATATTATACAAGAGCTATCAACATATATAAAACTGCAAACATTGTAGTTTCAAAATATCATGGAAAATTACCAGAAAATATACATTTATTAATACAACTACCCGGAATAGGAAAAACAACAGCAGGTGCTATCCTATCACTAACATATAATTATTCTTTTCCTATTCTTGATGGAAATGTAAAAAGAATACTTATTAGATTTTATAATATTAATTTAAAAAATAAAAAAACCATTATAGAAAAAAAACTATGGCATTATATTAATCTCCTAACACCTATACATAATGCAAAAAAATTTAATCAAGGAATGATGGATTTAGGTACATTAATTTGTAAACCTAAAAAACCAAAATGTTCATTATGTCCAATAATAAATAGTTGTAAATATAAAAATATCAATTACTATCATAAGAGTAAAAAAATAATTTATACAAAAAAATATAAATTTTTTATTATTTTACGATATCAAAATGAAATTCTACTGGAACATCGAAAAAAACATAAAATTTGGAATTATTTATTTTGTTTTCCAGAATTTCATTCTATTCGTAGTATGCAATTATGGTTATTAGAAAATAATATAAATATTAAATATTATTATCTATACAATAATATTTATCATCAATTTACACAATTTACTTTGAAAATGATTATTATTAATAGTATCTTAAAAATAAAAAAAAATAATCTTAAAAAAAAAAATCATATTTGGTATAATTTAAAAACAATAGAAAAAATTGGTATACCTGCACCAATAACAAAAATCATAAAAATACTAAAAAATACAATCAAATAGGATAATATATGAAAATTGTTTTTTGTAAATATTTTAAAAAAATGTTATCAGGATTTGACTACCAATTTTATCCTGGAGATTTAGGAAAAAAAATCTATAACAATATTTCTAAAGATGCATGGAAAAAATGGATGATTGAACAAACAAAATTTATTAATGAAAATAATCTTAATATGATTAAAATTTCAGATTATAAAAAAGTAGAAAAACATATGATATATTTTTTATTTGGTAAAAAATAACATGTTACTAAAATAAAAAATTAACATATTTTTTAATTTCTTGCAATAAAAATGTTTTTTCATTATTATAACGATATTTTAAAGATATTTTATTTAAATACATTAAATAATCATTTATATAATTTCTATTAAATTTTTTAAATCGATACAATAACCATTTTTTTTTCTCAAATATATTTAATATTTCTGGAAAATTACGTGCACGTAATCGAAAAAAAAGTTCTTTTAATCTATTATCATAAAAAAAAAATTTTTTTTTATTTAATTTATTAATTTCAGTATTGTGTATAACTTTCATAAGATAATGATCTTTTTGAGAAAAAAAATTATTATATATTCCTAAATCGACATTAGTATTATTATAATTATATTTAAAATTTGTAAAAAAAATATTGATTTTTTCTATTAACAATATATTTTTATACAGTAAACAAATTTTTTTTAAAACAATATTACTGTTGATTCCTAAACAGGAAAGTTTTTTAATACTAAAAAAATTTATCGGAATCAGCACAGGACATCGATTAATATACAAAAAATTTATGCCAACTTTACGTAATTGATAAATATCAATATTATTATTAGCAATATGTTTCATATATTCAATTAAATCTTCTATATTATAATATAAATCAAAAAATACTAACATATTACTATTTTGCATATTCCAAAAAATTGGTATAATACAAGATGTATAATTTCTTAAACGTCCAAAAATATTAGAAATATATATAATTGGTATTCTATTTTGAATATCAATTAAATTTTTAATATTATTTTTTACTCGATATTTAAATAAAAAATTTAATAATTCTGGTTTTTTTTTTTTAATCAATTTTATTAAATATACTGTAGCATAAACATCAGAAAGAGCATCATGTTTATTCGTATGAGTAATATTATTCACATTTGTTAAATCTTGTAATTTAAAACTAATATTTCCAAAATCATTTTTAGGCCATTCAAAATTATTAGGAGACAACACATAACAAGCTAATATTATCTTTATAACGTCCCATCTAGAATTATTTTGTTTCCAACACCAGGAGTAAGAATCTAATAAATTTCGATAAAATATATTTCTTGTCACTTCGTCATCAAACTGAATATTATTGTAACCGACGATACATGTATTACAAACATTAAAAATATCAAAAATTTTTTTAGAAAAAAAAAATTCATTCATTCCTATTTTATAGGCATGTATTGGGCTAATATGAGTCGTTAAAACAGATTGAATATTAGGTAAATAATCATTAGGAGGATAACAATATAAAACTATTGGTTTTTGGATAACATTAAAATCAGAATCTGTTCTTATACACGCGAATTGTGCTGGCTTATCTAATGCAGGATGTAAACCAAAAGTTTCATAATCATAAAATAAAAAACTACACTTACTATCTTTAATAAACATGTAATCTTTAAGGTACAAATATAATAAAAATATTAATATTGATTATCAGTAAATATTTTTTAAAAATATTTTTAATTACTCCTCCGACTGGGCTCGAACCAGTGACATACGGATTAACAGTCCGCCGTTCTACCAACTGAACTACAGAGGATTTGATAATGTAATCATATCAATTACAAACAATTTTGTCAAAAGATTTTAAAAATATTTGCAAAAAATAATACTATACAAATATTTTTAAATACAAAAGTAGTAGATTATATTTACAAATATATTTATAATGTTTATAAGGCCCTTTAGCTCAGTGGTTAGAGCACGCGACTCATAATCGCTTGGTCGCTGGTTCAAATCCAGCAAGGGCCAAAAATAAATACAAAAAAGATATTTCTATTAAAAATATATACTGTAATTATAATATATATAATAATATTATATTCTGGAGATAAGAAATATGATTATGATATATAAAAAATATTAAATATTTATTTACAACATTTACTATTTAAAAAATTTCTTTTATAACCATAATATCATTCACTTACAAGAAATCAAATCAAATAATTACAATCAAATTTTCGTATATACTGTAAAAAATTATTCATAAAATTCTCTTGTACTAAAAAATTTGTAGAAACATATATTTTTTGATATCAAATTATTGTTTTCCAGAATGTCCAAAACCTTTTTCATTTCTAATGGTTTTTTGAAAATCAGATACTACATTTAAATGAGGTTTAATAATAGGAATAAATACTAATTGTGCAATTCGATCACCAGGAGTAATTAAAAAAGAATTCATACTACGATTCCACACTGAAATCATTAACTCTCCTTGATAATCAGAATCTATTAAACCAATTGAATTACCTAAAATAATTCCATTATAATGTCCTAAACCAGATCTTGGTAAAATCATTGCTGTAATTAATGGATTCTTAATAAATATAGAAATTCCACTAGGAATTAAAGTTATACTCTGAGCATTAAGAAAAAAATTTTTTTTTATCATAGCGCGTAAATCTAACGCAGAAGATCCCTCTGTTTGATATTTAACAAATTCAAACTGAGAACCTAATCGATTATCTAAAATTTTTACATCAATAACATTATTCATAAATTTATTTTCTGAAAAATTCTTAATTTAAATAAAAATACTTTAAAATTCATTATATCTTTTATATTCTATAAAAGATGTATTATACTTATAATACATCTTCATAAAATCCTTTTAAATATAATCTCTTTAATAAAAATTAATTTTTAGAAATTATTCGTAAAAATATATAACAAGAAACATCTTTATGAGGTTGGAAAATAATTTTGTAATCTCCTAACCTTCGAATAATACGATCTTGTATAATTTCATTTGTTTTAATTACTATACCTAATAAATTGATTTCACGAGAAATATCTTTTGCATTAATAGAACCAAATAATTTATTCTTTTTCCCCGACTTTGAAAATATCACCACCGGAAGTATTTTTTTAATTTTATAAATTCTTAATTGAGCATTAATAATCTCTTTTTTATTTTTTTCTATTTTTTTTCTTTGTAAATCTTGAAATTTTTTTAAATTACTCTTAGTACATAGTAGTGCTATTTCATTGGGGATAAGATAATTTCTTGCATATCCTGCAGAAACTTTAACAATTTTTCCAAATTGACCTAAATTTTTAAAATGTTTTAATAAAATTATTTCCATTTTCACCTTTTTATAAAATTATTATTATTTAACGATGTTGATCTGTATACGGTAATAATGCAATATATCTAGCACATTTAATTGCTTTAGATAATTTTTTTTGATATCTTAATCGAGTACCAGTAATTCTACTAGGTACTATTTTACTATTTTCTGTAATATAACTTTTCAACATTGTAATATCTTTGTAGTCTACTTCTGTAATCTTTTCTGCTGTAAATCGACAAAATTTTCTTCTTCGAAAATAACGAACCATATCATCCCCTAAAAATTATATAGAAATATACCTATACTTTATCATAAAGATTTATTTTTCTCATCCTTTAATTTTAATACTGGAGACATTGTAACTACTTTATTCTTTAGTTGCAAAATTAAATTTCTAATGACAACATTATCAAAACGAAATTTATCTTTTAATATAATAATGATTTTAGGAGATAATTCTACATTCAGTAAAATATAATATGCTTTTTGTAATTTATTAATCTTATATGATAACTGTCTTCTTCCCCAATCTTCTAATCTATGTACTAAACCATGATTTTTTTTAATAAATTCTTTATAATTATTAACAATTTTTAATACCTGTTCTGATGTTTGATCAGGATGAATCATAAATATAATTTCATAATGACGCATTATAGTAGTAATCCTTGTAAATATTCAAGATAATTATAACAAAAAAGTATACAATGCAATAAAGTATAAAATATAAAAATTACATATTATAAAAATAATTATAAATTGCCAATAAAATAAAATCTATCTATAATAATTTTTTTAATAATTATTATACTAATAAAAAATGATATATATTTATAGTAATTTTATATATTTTGTAAATTTAATTTATTACGTACTATAATAGTTTCAGAACGTTCAGGTCCCGTAGAAATAATATCAATAAATTCAGTTTTTCCAAGATATTCTTCTATATATAAAATATAATTTTGAGCATTGACAGGTAATTGAGAAAAACGTACAATACCTCTAGTTGATTTCTTCCAACCAGGAAAAACTTTATACACAGGTTTTACATTGAATAAATTAAAATATTTAGATGATGTCTCAATCATTTCCAAAGTTTTGATATTTTTATAAGCAATACATATTTTTACTTCTGGTAAATCATCTAATACATCTAATTTTGTTAAACACAAAGAAGTAATAGAATTTAACATCACAGTTCTTGATAATAGTACTAAATCTAACCAACCTGTTCTTCTTTTACGACCCGTAGTAGAACCAATTTCTTTTCCTTTGTTACACAAATAATCACCAATATCATTTTTTAATTCTGTAGGAAACGGACCTGATCCAACTCTAGTACAATATGATTTTGTTACTCCCAAAATACAATTAATTTGTTTATAATGTACTCCTGATCCAGTTAAAACACCACCAATCGTAGTATTTGAAGATGTTACATATGGAAAAGTACCATGATCTAAATCTAATAATGCTCCCTGTGCTCCTTCAAAAATAATTCTTTTTTTGTTTTTATACATTCTATGTAACATATTTGGAATATCTTGAACTTTTTTTTGAAAAATATATTTTATTTCTAATAAATCTTTTAATACAACATGATAATCTACAGGAAATGTTTTATAGTAATGTACTAATTGAAAATTATAATATTGAATAATACTTTTAAGTTTTTTTTTTAAAATCTTTTCATTGTATAAATCATATATTTTTAATCCATATCGAGCTACTTTATCTTCATAAGCAGGGCCGATACCTTTCTTAGTAGTTCCAATACAATCATTTTTTAAAAATTGTTCTCTTGCTATATCCATTTTTACATGATAATCTAATACTAAAGGACAATTTCCGGAAATAAACAAACGATTATTAATAGAAATATTAAAATCTGACAACATGTTTATCTCTTGTAATAAATCTACTGGAGAAATTACTACTCCATTACCTAAAATACATAAAACATCTTTATACAAAATTCCAGAAGGAATTAAATGTAAAATAATTTTTTTTTTGTTTACAATTAAAGTATGTCCTGCATTATGGCCTCCTTGATATCTTACTACACAATCAAAAGATTCAGTTAAAAAATCTACAATTTTCCCTTTTCCTTCATCTCCCCACTGCGTTCCTAATATTACAACATTATTGTTCATATAATACCTTTAATATAATTTAACAAAAACCATATGAATTTTATAATATAATATTATTATATTTATATATAAAATATATTCATAAAAATAAGATTAATGATTCAACCATGCTAATGTATTTTCTAGTAAAAGCGAACCCTGCGTTGTTAAGATAGATTCTGGATGAAATTGGAATCCACATACTCTATCTTTATTATTTCGAATTGCCATCACAGTATTATTAAAATAAGCATTAATTGTTAAAGATTGTGGAATATTCGTACAAATTAAAGAATGATACCTTGCCACTAATAAAGGATTAGGGAGATTAAAAAACATATCTTGATTATCATGAAGCATTAAAGATGTTTTTCCATGAAAAATATTTCCTGCGTATTCTACAGTACCACCATAATATTCAACTATTGCTTGATGTCCTAAACAAATTCCAAGTACTGGTACTTTTCCAATAATATGCTGTAATAATTGTAATATACATCCAGAATCTTTAGGTTTTCCAGGTCCTGGTGACAATAGCAATATAGGATTTTGCAATTGAAATAATTTTAATAAAAGAATTTTTAAAGGAATAGTATTACGATAAATAACAACATTATAATTACTTACTCTTAACTGATCTACTAAATTATATGTAAAAGAATCAAAATTATCCAATAAAAAAATGTTTTTTATCATTTAATATTCTTCCTTTTATAATTTGATTCCACAATAGAATTTAAAACCACTTGCGCTTTATTCTGACTTTCATATGTTTCTTCTATGGGAATAGAATCTATTACTATACCAGCACCAGATTGTACAGTTGCAATATTATTTTCAATATAAGCAGATCGTATAACAATACATGTATCTAAAAAACCTAAACCTGTAAAATAACCAATAGCACCACCATAACTACCTCTTTTATTATTTTCAATTGTAGCAATTAATTGCATAGCTCTTACTTTTGGAGCACCAGTTAAAGTTCCCATATTCATACAAGCAGCATATGCATGCAAAGCGTCTAAATCGTATTTTAATGTACCTATAACTTTTGAAACAAGATGCATCACATGCGAATATCGATCCACTTTAGTTAAACGAGATACAAATCTAGTACCCGGAATACATACCCTAGCTAAATCATTTCTTGCTAAATCAACAAGCATTAAGTGTTCTGAGAGTTCCTTCTGATTCGTACGCATTTCTAATTCAATTCTACTATCAAGATCAAAATTTAAATTACCGTTTTTATCAAAACCTCTTGATCGTGTACCTGCAATAGGATATAACTCCACTATTCTATTTTTAGGATTATACTTTAATGAACTTTCCGGAGAAGCGCCAAATAAAGTAAAATCCACGTCTTGCATAAAAAACATATAAGGACTAGGATTTTTGTTTTTTAAAGTATAATATGCAGATAAGGGATAAGGACAGTATAAAATAAACTTTCTAGAAGGAACAATTTGAAATATTTCTCCTTTTTTAATATAATACTGAGATTTTTGAATAATTTTTTGATACTCCAAATCATTAAAATTTAATTTAATAGATGAACCAATAACTTTCTTATTCGGAATTTCAATAGGAAGTTTACTTAATTGATTTTTAATACTGAATAATTTTTTTATTAATCTTTTTTTTTCTGTATCATTTTTAAAAAATAAACTACCTTGAAGAGTACTTGTTTTATTGATATGATTCATGATTAAGAGTATTTCTGATAAATAAAAACAAAAATCTGGACATTTTTGAGTATTATATAATTTTGGTATTTTTTCAAAACTACTTACTAAATCATATGAAAATAATCCACCAAAAAAAACAGATTTTTCTTTTTTACTATTTGATTTTAATAACTTTAATAAAAATCTAAAAGTATCAAACACTGAAAATGCATGTAATTTTTCATCTTCATTTAAATGACTCATAATAAATGGAAACAATAATTTTACTTTTCCTGGGTAAATATACATTTTAATTTCTTTTGGAATTATGAAATGTATTTTTTCTAAAACAGCCTTTCCATTTTCAGAAAAAGATTCTAAAATAACTACATTGGTATATGCTGTAATACGAATTGCAGTATCAATAATCATCATACTTTCTACTTGGTATTTTTTATTTATTTCCACCGATTCTAATAACAAAGTATTTTTTTTATCACCACACAATTCATAAAAAGTATCTGCAGGATTCGATCTATACGCAACATCCATTTCTATAGTTTCAACAATATTATTCTTATTGAATATTTTCATTTTTTATTCATTATATATTAAAATAATATTTTGATATTCTCATATCAAAATTTATATCGTAAAAGTATAACAATACTTTAAAAATAAAACCCCGAAAATATTTTATTGAAAATAATACATTTTATATATTTTTTAAAAAATCAAAATATATAATATAAATTTTAAATATTATAAAAACTACATATAATGTATTAATAATTTCTAGGAATAATTTTATATAAAATACTTATAATTTTTTTAGTTAAATAATTAATCTTATTATCATATAAAAAGTAAACATTTTTCCATTTTTTTAACCAAGTTCTTTGTTTTTTAACTAATTGACGTGTTGCAAAAATAGTACTTTGAATCATTTGACTAAAATTCATCTTCTTCATAAAATATAAAAACATTTGGCGATAACCAACACAACGCATTGCCGGTAAATCAATATTTAAATCTTTACGATGAAACAATGTTCTCACTTCCAGTTCAAATCCATTATTTAACATATGATAAAATCTAGTATTAATATTATCATATAAAAATTTCTTTTCTGGATATATTGCAAACTGTATCGCATGATATGTAAAAGGATTGGATACCTTCTTTTTTAAAATACTATATTTTTTACCTGTTATTAAACAAACTTCTAAAGCTCGCAAAATTCTTTGCAAATCATTAGGATGAATATTTTCAGCAGATTCTCTATCCATTTTAGATAAATATTGATGTAATATAAAACTATTTTGAAAACCATATTTATTAAATATTGTATTTCTAACATCTATATTTGACTTTGGTAGATTAGATATTCCATGGAGCAAAATATTATAGTAAAACATTGTACCACCAACTAACAAAGGAATTTTTTGCATATCAAAAATTTCTTTAATCGCCTGCAAAACATCACATCTAAAATCTTGTACACAATAATAATCTTTAGGATCTCTTAAATTAATTAATCGTAACGGATGTTTTAATAATTGTTTTTTATTAGGCTTAGCTGTTCCAATATCCATTCCTTTATATACTAAAGCTGAGTCTACACTCACTAATTCCACTGGTAAATACTTTTGCAATTGCATAGATAATTCTGATTTACCAGAAGCAGTAGGTCCCATTAAAAAAATTACATATTTTTTATTAAAAATATTATTTTGCATAATCATATGATACATAAGAATATTAATTCATTGAATTTTTAAAAGTATTATAGAAATGTATTAATCCTTGAGTAGAAACATCATTTTTATAATTTTTCCCACCATGTAAACCTTGAAAAATATTATTAGATATTACTTTTCCGAGTTCTACACCCCATTGATCAAAACTAAAAATATTTAAAATAACACCCTGTACAAAAATTTTATGTTCATACAAAGCAATTAGCGAACCTAATGAGTAAGGATCAATAATTTTAAATAAAATAGAATTACTAGGACGATTTCCTTCAAAATATTTAAATTTTTCAGAAAAATGATTTACGTCATGATCACAAGAAGTATTTTCACCATTATTATTAAAATATTTTCCAAAAGCTAAAGCATGAGTTTGCGCAAAAAAATTAGATAATAATATTTTATGGTGATTTTCTATAGGATTATGTGATATTGTTGATGCAATAAAATCACATGGAATAAGTTTTGTTCCTTGATGTATTAATTGATAAAAAGAATGTTGCCCATTTGTTCCTACTTCTCCCCATGTAATAGAACCTGTTTGCCAACACACTTTATCTCCATTACGATCAATATTTTTCCCATTTGACTCCATATTACATTGTTGAATATATGAAGGAAATCGATATAAATATTGGTCATAAGGTAAAATTGCTTCTGTTTGAGTATTAAAAAAATTATTATACCAAATTCCTATTAATGACAATAATACTGGAATATTTTTTTCAAAACTGGCATGCTTAAAATGTATATCCATATCATATGCTCCATGTAAAAAATTACAAAAATTATTAAAACCAATGGAAAGCATAATTGATAAACCCATAGCAGACCATAACGAATAACGACCACCAACCCAATCCCATAATTCAAAAATGTTATTTTGTTCAATACCAAACTTTAAAGCTTCCTGAACATTCGCTGTAACAGCAAAAAAATGATGTTTCATATCTTTGAGGTTACAATATTTTTTTAAAAAATAATTTTTAATTGTTGTAGCATTTGTAATTGTCTCTTCTGTAGTGAAATTCTTTGAAGATACTAAAAATATTGTAGAAGAGAAATCACAATTTTTTAATATACTATATACATCAGTACTATCAATATTGGATACATAAGAAATCTTTAAATGATTTTTATAAGGTTTTAATGCTTCAGTCACCATCCTTGGACCTAAATCCGAACCACCAATACCAATATTTACAACATGAGTAATTTTTTTTCCTGAATATCCTCTCCAAACTCCAGAGATAATACTTTTTGAAAAGTGTTTCATTTTATTTAATACAGCACGTATCTTTGGCATAATATCAATGTTATTCACTAAAATAGGTTCATGAGAAAAATTTCTAAGAGCTGTATGTAATACTGGACGATTTTCAGTAACATTAATATGTTTTCCATTAAACATATCTTGAATAGATTGTGATAATTGCATTTCTTCAGATAATCTTAATAAAATCTGAATAGTTTCATCGGTAATTCTATTTTTAGAAAAATCAATCAACATATTACTTTTAAAAACATAAGAAAAATTTTTAAAACGATTATGGTTATATTTAAATAAATCAACTAAATGAATATTTTTCATTTTATTAAAATGTATTCTTAATTCTTTCCAGGCATTTGTAGTAATTGGTGAAATACTTTTCATAATGATACTCCTTGTAATCTTGAATGAAATATATTATACTAATTATAAAATATAAATAATTAACTTGAAAAAAAAATATTCATCCTCATATTATTTATTAAAATCAAAGATTTTCAAGATTATAAACATAAATTGCAATTCTTTATTTTATAACTGAGGAAATTCATTATGATTTATCATTCAATGTCTTTTTCACCAAAATTGACAGATAATTTATTTTCAGAACGATTAAATCAAATTGATAAAATATTTAGTACTTTAACAGGGGAAAAAAAGTTATCTAATATTCCTGAATATAATATTATAAAAATGAATGGTAACCAGTACCAATTAGAAATAACAGTTCCAGGTTTTGAAGAAAAAGAATTAGAAATATCTATTGAAAATAAAAAATTAATCATTACAGGAAAATATCAAAAAGATAATAATATACAAAACGAAAACAAAAATATTAAATATTTACATCAAGGAATCAAAAACAAAAATTTCTCTATTCATTTTGATATTTATAATCCTATTCAAATTAATAAAGCAACATTAAAATTAGGTATTTTAATCATACAATTTGAATATGAAATTCCTAAAAATCAAAAAATACAAAAAATAAATATAGAAAAAGAATAAAAATTTTTATATATTTTTAAATAAAATTATATAATTATTATAAATATCATTGTTATTATAATACACAATACATGTAAATATCTATGATAACAATGATAATAAAATTTTGTTAAAATAAATAATATATGTTCTTCTAAAATATAAAAAATAATATACATAAAAATTATATATACTTATAATATAAAATCTGTATAGTATTTTATAAAAAAATATCATTTTCTTAAAATTCATATAATTGCTATGATTTTCAAAATGATAAATTAACCATGCTCATATATATATTAATAGTAATATGAAAATATCGAATATTTTCAGTCTACATGCGGGAATAGCTCAGTTGGTAGAGCGCAACCTTGCCAAGGTTGAGGCCACGAGTTCGAACCTCGTTTCCCGCTTAAAAAAATATAAAATATTATTATGAAAATTTCTTATTAAATTGTTCGATCCTTCCACCATGATTCACAATTCTTTGTTTTCCCGTATAAAATGGATGACAATGTGAACAAACATCAAGATTTAAAATACTTTTTGATAAAGTAGTAAAAATAATCATATTATTTCCACAGACGCAATTAGCAGATACTTTATTATATTTAGGATGAATATTCTTATTCATAATGTTCCTTAAAAAATATAAAATATAAATATTATAATAACATTTTTCTACATTAATATTTAATATGAATAAAATCATTAATATATAACTAACATTATATACAAAATATATAATTTGAAAATACAATTTTAAAGATGCATATCACATAAAGAGAATGTTGTATGACAACAATATTAAGCATAAGATTAAAAAATAAAGTGGTAATTGGAGGAGATGGACAAGCTACTTTGGGTAATACCATTATTAAAAATAATGTTAATAAAATACGATCTTTATATAATAATAAAGTAATATCAGGATTTGCTGGAGGCACAGCAGATGCATTTACTCTATTTGAACTGTTTGAAAAAAAATTAGATATATACCAGGGACAATTAAAAAGAGCAGCTATAGAACTTGCAAAAGACTGGAGAAGTGATCATGTATTAAGAAAATTAGAAGCTATATTAGCTGTTGCAGATCAAAAAAGTTCACTAATTATTACTGGAAATGGAGATGTCATACAACCAGAAAATGATTTAATTGCTATTGGTTCCGGAGGTCCATATGCACAATCTGCAGCATATGCATTGTTACAAAATTCAACTTTAGAAGCAAAAGAAATTGTAAAAAAATCACTACATATAGCAGCAAATATTTGTATATACACAAATCATCATTTTACTATTAAAGAACTTTACTCTGAAAAATAATTAAGGATTTCTCTATGTCAACAATGACTCCTCGTGAAATTGTAAAAGAGCTGGATAAATTTATCATTGGGCAAGAAAAAGCAAAACGTGCTGTAGCAGTAGCACTAAGAAATCGTTGGAGAAGAATGCAATTAAAAAGTTCATTACGTAGAGAAATAACACCTAAAAATATTCTCATGATTGGACCTACTGGAGTAGGAAAAACAGAAATTGCTAGAAGATTATCAAAATTAGTTCAAGCTCCTTTTATAAAAGTAGAAGCAACAAAATTTACAGAAGTAGGATATGTTGGGAAAGAAGTAGATTCTATTATCAAAGATCTAACAGAAGCAGCAATAAAAACAATACGAACACAAAAAATTCAACAAAATCAAAAACATGCTAAAAAAATTGCAGAACAAAGAATACTAGATATTCTAATACCAAAAGTAAAAGATAAAGAAACACAAAAAAATATTCCACATCCTACAAATACTATGAAAATTTTTCATCAGCAATTAAAAGAAGGAAAACTAGACGATAAAGAAATTGAAATTAGTATCATGAATTATCCTGCAGGAGTAGAAATTATGGCTCCATTAGGAATAGAAGAATTAACAAATCAATTGCAATTGTTATTTCAAAGTATTAATAGCTATAAAAAAAATAAAAAGAAATTTAAAATTAAAGATGCGATAAAAATATTAACAGAAGAAGAAGCAAATAAGTTATTAAATATGGAAGAAATAAAAATAGAAGCTATTCAAGAAGTAGAACAAAATGGAATCGTTTTTATTGACGAATTAGATAAAATTTGCAGAAAAAGAGGCGTAAATGGATTAGATGTTTCAAGAGAAGGTGTACAAAGAGATTTATTACCATTAATTGAAGGATGCTCGGTATCTACTAAACACGGAATAGTAAAAACAGATCATATTTTATTTATTACTTCAGGAGCATTTCAAATATCCAGTACTTCTGAACTAATTCCAGAACTACAAGGAAGATTACCAATACGAGTAAAATTACACCCATTAAATATAGCAGATTTTAAAAAAATTCTCCAAGAACCTAAAACATCTCTTATAAAACAATATATCGCACTGATGAAAACTGAAGGTCTCAATATTAATTTTACAGAAGACGGAATACAAAAAATTTCAGAAGCAGCATGGAAAATCAATGATATTGTAGAAAATATTGGTGCTAGAAGATTATATACATTATTAGAAGGATTAATGGAAGATATATCATTTTATGCAACTGAGGTAAAAGAAAAAAATATTGATATTAATGCAGAATATGTAAGTAAACATTTAGATCAGTTAATACCTAAAGAAGAATTTGGTAAATTTATGTTATAAAATCCTTATAAATATATACAATTTTATTATTAAGATATTTTATCATCAGGGATATAAAATGACAGAGTGGGTAAATGCAAAAGTCATTAAAAATAAAAAATGGAATCAAAAACTCTTTAAAATCATTTTACATGCCCCAATATCTCCATTTATTGCAGGACAATTTAGTAAATTTTCAATAAAAAATCATGAGAATAAAAATATTTACCGAATATATTCATATGTTAATGCTCCTAATAATACAAATTTAGAATTTTGCATTACAAGAATACCAAATGGTATTATGACAAACCAACTATATCGTTTAAAACCTGGAGATATCATTAACATATCAAAATATTCTGCTGGTTTCTTTACAATTAATGAAATTCCATCATGTGAAATATTATGGATGTTCGCTACAGGAACTGCTGTAGGTCCATTTTGTTCAATCTTACAAGATGGAAAAGGACTCGATAAATTTAAAAAAATAATACTTACTTATGCTACAAAATACAAAGATGAACTTATATATAAAAAATTAATACAGAAAATACAAAAAAAATACTATAATAAATTAATTTTACAAACTATTACCAGTCAAGAAAAAGATCCGGGTTCCCTGCAAGGAAGAATTCCTAAACTATTAAAAAATCAAGCTATTGAAAATAATGTTGGATACATTATGCATAAAAATAATTCTCATGTTATGTTATGTGGAAACCCCGATATGGTAAAAGATACAACATCTGTGCTCATAAAATATAAAAATCTACAAAAACATTTTCGTAGAAAACCAGGGCATATTAGTCAAGAAAATTATTGGTAATCATATTAAAAATATTAACAATTTTCAAAAGAAAAAGATAAAGTATCATGCAAACTATCAGTATTCAAAATCATCATTATTAAACGATCTAAACCAATCGCTATTCCAGAACAATTAGGCATATACTTAGAATTTATAGCATTAATTAATCTCATATCAATCGATTGCACTGGTAAATTATTCTTTTTCCTAAAAATATTATCTTTTTGAAACCTTTTCATTTGTTCAGTACCGTCAATTAATTCATAAAAACCATTACCTAGTTCTAATCCCTTAAAAAAAATTTCAAAACGGTCTGAAACATATGCATTATACTTATTAATACAAGCTAATAAAGCTTGTTCTGCAGGATAATGATATATAAAAATAGGAACATCATTTCCAATATTTGGTTGTATCCCTATCATAAAAATTAAATTTAATAAATCTGTAATAGAGTTTTTATGATTAATTAAATGTTTTTGATGTATTTTTTTTAAAATACCATTTAATTCCTGAATACTAATTGCTTCTGGATTAATAGAAAAATATTTTATAAAAATATCTTTATAAGATATTTTTTCAACATACTGAATATCAAAAATATTCAAGAAAAATTTTTCAATAAATTCCATCATATCAAACATATTATAAAACGGTTGATACCATTCAAGCATAGTAAATTCTGGATTATGAATTTTACCAAATTCTTCATTACGAAAAACATGACAAATTTGATAAATAGGTCCTATACCAGAAGCTAACAATCTTTTCATATGATATTCTGGACTTGTAATTAACCACATCTTTGCATCATTATTATGATTCAAAACTTGAAATGGTAAAATATTAATGTCAGTAATTGTATATTTTGTTAATATTGGTGTTTCTATTTCTAGAATGTTATTTTTTGAAAAGAAATTACGTATTTTAAATAAAATATTATTTCTTTCATATAATATTTTATGAGATATATTTGGGATTCCAAATGTCATAATCATTCTTATAAAATAAGTAGAAAATTGAATGATATTTTTATACTTATAATGTTACATAACAATAACATTTACTATACTCAAAAAATTTTTATAAATTTTTAAAAAACTTTTTATACATATCAAAATATATATTTATTACATATAAATCATATTTTCAAAAAATATAAATAAATTTTTACGAAAACAGTAATCAGTATAATCATATCAGTTGTATACTATAATAGTATATACGACATATAAAATTATAATATATATTATAATTATATATTATATAATCTTTCAATATATAAAATTTACATAATATTCAAATACTTTATAACAATATTTATAATATAATAATTATTATATCAATAATATTTAATTTAATAAAACTTCATTCAATATAAATACCAATGAAATATCCTATTGAAATTATTAATACAGATACTAAAAAAAAATATGAATTTATTACTAAAACCTGGGGAATAAAAAATACAAAAAATACTAATTTTTCATTAATTATTAAAAATCATAGAATTGAATTACAAAACAATTTAAAAAATAAAGAAAAAAATATATGGGTTGATTTTAATTACAAAAAATTCCAAAAATATAAAAAAGATAAAAAGATAAAAATAATACAAACACTTGGAATAAAAAAAAATTATATTCCACATGTATTAGATAGTACTGCTGGTGTCGGAAAAGATTCTTTTATATTTTTTTCACATGGTTGTAAAGTCACTATGGTAGAAAAAAATCCTATATTATCAATATTATTATACGATGGTTTATACAGAGGTTTTCAAAACCATAAAATCGGAATTCTCATGAAAAAAAATATACAATTAATCTATAATACTAGTAACAATCTAAAAAAAATAAAAATATTAAAACCAGATGTTATTTATCTTGATCCTATGTTTCCACAAAAAAAAAAAAAATCGTTACCAAAAAAAAATATGCAAACTATTCAAAAATTAATTGGAAATGATACAGATTCTCATATTTTATTTCAACAATGTAAACAATTTGCAAAAAATAGAATTGTAGTAAAAAGAAAAATGACATCCAAATACATTTCGAATGATCTTCCAGATTTTAATATAAAAACAAAAAAACACAGATTTGATATTTATTTAATAAAAAAAAAATAAAAAATATATAAAAAATTCATTATGTGATACAACTCACATATTAGATATTATAATATAAAAATATTACTAAATATTCTCAAAATTTTAATATTTCCTAATGACTTTCTTCTTCACTAATCCTATTAGTTATATTGATACCAATCAATAAGATTGCAATAATAAAAAAAGAAATTCCCAACCAACTGCCTAAAGACCAAAAAAAACCACCAAAAGTACCTAAAATACTAGAACCAAGATAATAACAACACAAATATAATGATGATGCCTGACCTTTAGCCACTTGAGAACGATGTCCAATCCAGCTACTTGCAACAGAATGTGCAGAAAAAAAACCACTAGAAAAAATCATTAAACCCAATATGATAAAAATTAAATAATTCCATTGTGTTACTATAATACCCAAAATCATAATTAACAAAGAATAAATCAATACTTTTTTTCTACCATATTTTTTGATAAATTCACTCGCTTTTGGTGAACTATATGCACCAGTTAAATATACAATAGATATTAAACCTATTATTACTTGGTTTAAAGAAAAGGGTTGTATCATTAATCGATAACCAACATAATTAAATAAAGTCACAAAACTACCCATTAAAATAAATCCAATAATAAATAAAACAGGCAATACTTCGTCATGTAATTGTATAAGAAAATTACCAAGAATTTTTTTTGGTTGTAAAGAAATACTACGAAAATTCTTTGAAGGAGGCAATAAACATACAAATAATAACGATCCAATTAAAGATAGCATCCCAATAATAAATAACGATTTTCCCCAAGAACAATAATTCACTAAAACACTACTTAAAAATCTACCAGAAAAACCACCAATTGTATTTCCACTAATATACAAACCAATTGCAAAAGGTAGTACATTAGGGTGTATTTCTTCACTCAAATATGTCATCGCAACTGCTGCTACACCACTTAATGATAATCCAGTAAAAGTTCTAGTAACAATAATTTCTAACCAAGTGTGCATAGCAGAACATAAAATTGTTAATAATGTTGCTAATAATAACGAAGTACTCATGATCACCTTTCTTCCAAAAGTATCTGATAAAGAACCAGTAAATAACATACCAAAAGCCATGGAAGCAGTAGCAACTGATAAAGATAAACTACTTTCAGCCGGTGTTAAATGAAATGTACTTGAAAATGTAGGTAAGATAGGTTGTACACAATATAAGATAGAAAAAGTCGCTAATCCAGCAGCAAACAATGCTAGAATTACTTTATTAAAAACTATAGTACCTTTTTGAATATATGTTTTCTCTTTATGAGAATTATTTATAATAATATTATTTTTACAATTCTTATATATATTGTTATTACGATTTAACAAAATTGTCTCCTAAAAGATAAAATTTAACAAAATATAAAATATTGTATAGAATATACTATCACTTGCAATCTAAAATATTAAATATTATATAAAATAAAAATTCAAAAATAAAAATCAAACTTTTATATAACCATCATATACATGTTCTGCAGGACCTGACATATATACAGAATGAGTATCACCCATCCAAGAAATTTTTAAATTCCCACCAGAAAGTGTTACCACAACACTCGAAGATAAAATCTTTTGTAGAATACCAAACACAACAGAAGCACACGCTCCACTTCCACATGCTTGTGTTTCTCCTACACCTCGTTCATATACTCGTAGTATAATACTGTTAGGAGAAATAACTTCCATAAAATTAACATTTACACCATCTGGAAAATCATTATAATTACTATTTATTATTTTTCCTATTTTTCCCACTGGATATTTTTTAATATTATGAACAACTATTATACAATGCGGATTACCAATAAAAATATTTCCAAATTGTATAATCTGATTATTGATATTCAAAGTCTGTAAAGAAAAATTATCAATATGAAATTTTGGAATATTATGAATATTAAATTTTGGTTTACCCATATTTACAATAATTTCATTTTTATTAATTATTTTTATACAAATATCACTAGTATACGTTTTTACAAAAATTTTTTTTTTATTTGTTAATTTTTTTAAATATACAAAATATGCAAAACATCTTGCTCCATTTCCACATTGAAATACTTCAGATCCATCAGAATTAAAAATACGATAATAAAAATCATATTTTTTATTATTTGATTTTTCAACAAGAAGTAATTGATCAAACCCTATTCCAGTATTTCGATTAGATAATTTTTTTATCATTTTTATCGAAAATGTAACATTTTGATTTATATTATCTATAACAACAAAATCATTTCCTAATCCATGCATCTTTGAAAAATATATTTTTTTATTTATATTTATCATATTATCATCACTGACCTAACTATTCATTACATTAATAATATTACCACCAAAATTATATTTATCATTAATATAAAAAATCATTTAAATGAAATATTAATATTAGGGTATGAATATATGCGTGATCTTAAAAGTAAGTTTAATATTGTTTTTAATAAAACATTATTCATAATAGAGGAATATTTAGATACTTTTAATAACAAAAATGATATAGATTACGAAATTAATAATCAAATGATGACAATAACTTTTTCTAAAAAAAATAAAATTATTATTAGTAAACAAGAAATATATCAACAATTATGGTTAGCAACAAAATGCAATGGATATCATTTTAATTATATCAATAATAATTGGATTTGTAATCGAACTCGTAAAAATTTTTGGAATATTTTAGACGAGTCATTCTATATACAATCAAAAGAAAAAACTAATTTTTCAAAAAAATTTCTAAATATAATATAAAAAATTTCAAAAAATAATAACATTTTTCAATATTTTTTAAAATATTTTCGGCGAAAGAGGATTTGAACCCCTGACCTACTGGTCCCAAACCAGTTGCGCTACCAAGCTGCGCTATTCGCCGAATCTTTGAAAAATGAATTTATTGATAATGGAAAATACAAAATATGGGTGACTAATGGGGCTCGAACCCATGACATCTGGAACCACAATCCAGGACTCTACCAACTGAGCTATAGTCACCAAAATATTATAATATAAAATACGAATTTTAATATAACATATTTTATGTATAGAGTAAATATTTTTTAACAAATATCTATAATTTATTTGTGCGCTCGACAGGATTTGAACCTGAGACCTCTACCTTCGGAGGGTAGCGCTCTATCCAACTGAGCTACGAGCGCAAAATATTTGTATTATAAAAACATAAAATAATAACATTTATAATAAAAATATTTTATGATCTTTTCATCATATTAAAAAAATCATGGTTTGTTTTAGTCATGGATAATTTATTAATTAAAAACTCCATAGCATCAATTTCATTCATAGGGTTAATAATTTTCCGTAAAACCCACATTTTTTTCAATTCATTGGAAGAAATTAACAATTCTTCTTTTCTAGTACCAGAACGACTGTAATCAATAGCTGGGAAAATACGTCTTTCTGCTATTTTTCTTGATAATAATAATTCCATATTTCCAGTACCTTTAAATTCTTCATAAATAACCTCATCCATTTTCGAACCTGTATCAATTAAAGCAGTTGCAATAATCGTTAAACTACCCCCTTCTTCTACATTTCTAGCAGCTCCAAAAAAACGTTTCGGTCGATGTAATGCATTAGAATCTATTCCACCCGTTAATACTTTTCCAGAAGATGGAATAACAGTATTATATGCTCTTGCTAATCTAGTAATAGAATCTAATAAAATGATTACATCTTTTTTATGTTCTACTAATCGTTTTGCTTTTTCAAGAACCATTTCAGCCACTTGGATATGACGCATGGCCGGTTCATCAAAAGTAGATGCAATAACTTCTCCTGTTACCAATCTTTGCATTTCAGTAACTTCTTCAGGTCGTTCATCAATTAATAACACTATTAAAATACATTCTGGATAATTATTCATAATACTTTTCGCGATACTTTGTAACAACATAGTTTTTCCTGCTTTAGGAGGAGCTACAATTAATCCCCTTTGTCCCCTACCAATAGGTGTAGATAGATCTAATACACGTGTTGTTACATCTTCAGGAGATCCATTTCCTCTTTCCATTTTTAATCTAATATTAGTATGCAATGGAGTTAAATTTTCAAATAATATTTTGCTTCTAACATTTTCTGGTTTTTCATAATTAATTGTCTTCACTTGTAATAAAGCAAAGTATCGCTCCCCTTCTTTTGGGGGACGAATTTTTCCCGAAATAGTATCTCCAGTTCTTAAATTCAATTTTCTAATTTGACTAGGAGAAACATATATGTCATCTGGACCAGCTAAATAAGAACTATCAGAAGACCGTAAAAAACCAAATCCATCTTGTAATATTTCTAATACCCCGTCTCCAAAGATATCTTCTCCACTTTTTGAATGTTGCTTAAGAATAGTAAAGATGATATCTTGTTTACGCATACGAGCTAAATTTTCCAGTCCAATATTATCGCCAAGTATAATTAATTCAGAAACTAACATATTTTTTAGTGTAGTAAGATTCATAAAAATTATTTCTTAATAAAAATCTGAAATGAAATTTTAGAAATTATATCAAAAATTTTACAAATATAAAAATCTTCTAAAATAGAGTCATATTATCATGATAGTAACATTATATTTAAAAAATATCTAGAAATTTTCATTAACTGAAAATACAAAAATTATTCTAAATTTAAATGTAATGTAATCAATTTTTTAATCTCATTTTTAGAAATTAAACCAATATTTTTTGATATAACCTGTTTATTTTTAAATAATAATAGAGTTGGTATACTTTGTATTTCAAATTTAGTAGCAATCTCAGAACAATGATCAACATTAACTTTTGTAAAAATTATATTTTCATGATATTGTATTGCGATTTCTTCTAAAATTGGAAGTAATAGTTTACAAGGACTACACCATTCAGCCCAAAAATCTACAAAAACTGGTTTTTCTTCTTGAAGAACAATTTTTTTAAAATTTTTATTTGTTAAATTAATTATATAATTATTCGACATCATACATTCCCATAAATATTTTAAAAAAAATTTTCAATATTTTAAAGTAAAAATAATAATTACACTAATATGATCTTAATAAAATGATTTTATATAATAAAATTCAATATATAATTCATATGAAATAAATATATTATCTTATAAAAATTATTAAAAAGTATTGTATATATTAAAAATGTTTTATCAAAATGGATTATATATATCTGATATAAATGGTATTTCATTGCTTCAATACAAAATATATTATGAATAATATTTAACAATATTGCTCATATTAGCATATATGCTAATAATTTTTAAAAAAAATTTCTATAATATTATTATATCGCATGAATAGATTTTTAAATCTATATAATAAATTTTTAACAACTGGAAATTTTTTTCATATTAATCATATATTTTCTTAGTTTCCTACCTACTATCTCAATTTTATGATTAGAAATTTTTTCGTTTAATTTTTGTAATTTCACATTATCAATCACTTTATTTGGATATATACAACCAAGATCTTCCGATTTTATTGTTTTTAAAAAAGTCTTTAAAATAGGAATGGATTGGTTTGTAAATAAATAACTACCATATTCTGCAGTATCAGAAATCACTAAATTCATTTCATATAAACGTTTTCTGGAAATCGTATTTGCAATTAATGGCAATTCATGTAAAGATTCATAATATGCAGATTCTTCTTTAATTCCAGCAGAAACCATAATTTCGAAAGATAGTTCTACTCCAGCTTTTAATATTGCAACCATTAAAGTTCCACAATCAAAATAATTATTTTCATCAATTATCGCATGAGATACCGCAGCTTCTTCAAAAGAAGTATGTTGTATTTTTTTTCTCCATGCTAATAAATTACAATCTTTATTCTTCCAATCTACCATCATATCAGCTGAAAATTTTCCAGAAAGAATATCATCCATATGTTTTTGAAATAAAGGAGTAAAAATTTTTTTAATAGAATCAGATAATACACATGCTCGAAATTTAGCAGTATTAGATAACCGATGCAACATCAGTGTTATTCCACCATGCTTTAAAGCTTCTGTAATTACTTCCCAACCATTTTGTAATAGTTTTACTGCATAATCTTCTGTGTATCCATTAGATATTAAAGTATCATAAAGTACTATAGAACTTGATTGTAATAATCCGCATAATATAGTTTGCTCTCCCATTAAATCTGATTTTACTTCAGCAATAAAAGAAGATTGTAAAACACCTGCATTGTGACTACCAATGGAATAAGCCCAAGCTTTTGCAATATTAAAACCGATTTGTAAAGGATCATTATCTTCGTGTACAGCAATTAAAGCAGGTACTCCAAAACCTCTTTTATATTCTTCCCTGACTTCTGTTCCTGGACATTTTGGAGCCACCATAATCACAGTAATATCTTTTCTAATTTTTTCTCCCATTTCAACAATATTAAATCCATGGGAATATCCTAATACTGCATTTTTTTTCATTAATGGCTGTATTGTTTGAATAACACTAGAATGTTGTTTATCAGGTGTTAAATTAATTACTACATCTGCTTCAGGAATTAATTGAGAATATTCTCCAAACGAAAAATTATAATCATTAACATTTTTCCAAGATTTATTTTTACTTAAGATACTTTCTTTTTTTAAAGCATACGAAATATTTAAACCTGAATCACGCATATTTAAACCTTGGTTTAATCCCTGTGCACCACAACCTATAATAACTATTTTTTTATTTTTTAAAAAATGAATAACATTATTAAATTCTTGTTTTTTTAAAAAAAAACATTTTTGTAATTGTGTTATTTGATTACGAAAATTCAATTTGTTAAAATAATTATCCATATTATTAATTTCCACTATTAAAAAATTGTATAATATTGATTATTTTTATTAGATATATTATGAAATATTAACAATAATTTTATCAAAATATATTTTATATAATATCTTTTTTATTATTAAACGCATGAATCATCTCTTTATTTCTGACAGCACCACGATCAGCACTAGTAGCAAACAACCCATACATTTTTAACGCTAAAGAAATAGACCTTGTTCTATTTTTTGGTTGATAAGAATTATCAACTTGTAACTCTTTTTTTTTGCGCAACATAATTTCTTGATCTGTGATTTTTACATGAATCATTCTTTTAGGAATATTAATATATATAATATCATTATTTTGAACTAAAGCAATTAATCCTCTATCTGCTGCTTCAGGAGAAATATGACCAATAGACAATCCTGATGTACCTCCTGAAAAACGACCATCAGTAATTAATGCACATGATTTGTCTATTCCAACTGATTTTAAATATGTAGTAGGATACAACATTTCTTGCATTCCTGGTCCTCCTTTAGGACCTTCATACCTAATAACCACAACATCTCCAGAAACAATTTGATGATTTAATATAGCTGTAACAGCAGATTCTTGACTTTCAAAAACCTTTGCAGGTCCTTCAAAAACCAATTGTTCTTTATCTAAACTAGCAGTTTTTATAATACATCCATCTTTTGCTAAATTACCATATAATACTGCTAATCCACCATCCTTACTAAAAGAAAAATTTGCAGAACGAATACAACCAGATTTACGATTTTTATCTAACTGTAACCATCGAAACGATTGGGAATATGGTTTGGTAGTTTTCATACCCATAGGTCCCGCACAAAACATACTGATTATTTCTTTATCTTTAGTAATCATAATGTCATACTTTTGCAAAGTATCTTGTAAAGAAATACCTAAAATATTTTTTATATGATTATGTACTAAACCAATTCTATTTAATTCTCCTAATATACCCATCACTCCTCCTGCACGATGTACATCCTCCATATGATATAATGATGTACTAGGAGCTACTTTACATAAGTGTGGTGTACTTCTTGATAACTGATTAATATGATGCATACTAAAATCAATATTTCCTTCTTGTGCAGCAGCTAAAAGATGTAGTATAGTATTTGTTGAACCTCCCATAGCAATATCTAATCGCATAGCATTCTCAAAAGAAAATTGATTTGCAATATTTCTAGGTAAAACATTTACATCATTATCTTCATAGTACTTTTTAGTTACTTGCACAATTAATTTTGCGGATTCGATAAATAGTTTTTTTCTATCAATATGTGTAGCTAACAACGTTCCATTTCCTGGTAATGCCAATCCTATTGCTTCCATTAAACAATTCATAGAATTTGCTGTAAACATACCGGAACAAGAACCACAAGTCGGACATGCTGACTTTTCAATTTCGGATACAACATCATCTGTAATATTAGTATTCGCACTATAACTAATAGCATCTACTAAATTAATTTTATGTACACCTTGAATATTATTTACTTTCCCGGCTTCCATAGGTCCGCCGGAAACGAAAACAGTTGGTATATTTAATCTTAAAGCAGCCATAAACATAGCCGGAGTAATTTTATCACAGTTGGAAATACATATCATTGCATCAACACAATGCGCATTAATCATATATTCAATAGAATCTGCAATTAATTCACGAGAAGGTAAAGAATATAACATTCCTCCATGACCCATAGCAATTCCATCATCAATAGCAATAGTATTAAATTCTTTCGCAACAGCTTGATTTGATCGATGAATTTCATCTACAATCATTGTTCCTACTTGTTGTAAATGTATATGTCCTGGAACAAATTGAACAAAGGAATTGACAACTGCAATAATTGGTTTGTTAAAATCTTCATCTGTCATTCCAGTAGCACGCCATAAAGATCTGGCTCCTGCCATATTTCGACCACTAGTACTTGTTTTAGAACGATATGTAGGCATGATATTAATCTCTAAAATCGTGGCTAAAATATAAAAGTACAATATAAAATTTAAAATATTGATCACTTCTATAATAATATTTATAAATGTTCTAATAAAAAATTTTATATAATATTTCAAATATCAATTGTCGTGTGAATATACTAAAATATACAGGGATGGAGGGAATTGAACCCACAACTTTCGGTTTTGGAGACCGATACTCTACCAAATTGAGTTACATCCCTTCTTCTAATATAAATATTATACTGTAATAAATATATTTAGTCTACTAGCAAATTATATACCACATACAAAACATATTTATAATATACTATCATATTTAAAAAAATTATTTAAAAAGATATCAATTCTTCAAAATCACAAAAATACATAATACGAATACAGTATTAAGGAAAAATAATGATAAAATTTCCAATTTATTTAGATTATGCTGCAACTACTCCTACAGATCCTGAAGTAGTTCAAGAAATGGTAAAATATTTAACTATTGACGGTACATTTGGAAATTCAGCTTCTCGTTCACATCAATTTGGATGGTTAGCAGAAGAAGCGGTAGATGTAGCAAGAGAACAAATTGCAAAATTAATTAACTGCGATTGTAGAGAAATTATTTTTACATCTGGAGCAACAGAATCTAATAATTTAGCAATTAAAGGAATTTGTGATTACTATAATAATAAAGGTAATCATATTATTACAAGTAGTACAGAACATAAATCAGTACTAGATCCTTGTCAGTATCTTGAACAAAAAGGATTTGATGTTACTTATGTCAATCCAGAATGCAATGGAATTATTGATATTCAAAAAATACAATCCAGTATTAAAAAAAGTACAATATTAATTTCTATTATGCATACTAATAATGAAACTGGTACCATACAAAATATTAATAAAATTTCTGAACTTTGTATTTCTAAAAATATCTTCTTTCATGTAGATGCAACACAAAGTATCGGTAAAATACCCATCAATCTAAATAATATTCACATCGATTTAATGTCATTTTCAGCACATAAAATTTATGGCCCTAAAGGTATTGGGGTATTATATATTAAAAGAAAACCAAGAGTTCGATTATCTGCACAAATCCATGGAGGTAGTCAAGAAAGAGGAATGCGATCTGGTACATTACCTGTACACCAAATTGTAGGTATGGGAAAAGCTTGTGAAATTGCTCAAAAAAATCTTTTTTATGAATCATTAAAAACTATAGAATTAAGAAGAAAATTATGGATCGGTATTCAAAATATAGAAGAAATATATTTAAACACTAATTTGCAATATAGCGCACCACATATTTTAAATGTTAGTTTTAATTTTGTTGAAGGCGAATCACTCATTATGGCACTAAAAAATTTAGCTGTTTCTTCTGGATCTGCCTGTACTTCATCTAGTTTAGAACCTTCCTATGTTTTACGTGCTTTAGGATTAAAAGATGAACTGGCACATAGTTCAATTAGATTTTCAATAGGAAGATTTACAACAGCAGAAGAAATTCAATATACAATTGATATGATTCATCAAGCAATAAAAAAACTACGAGAATTATCCCCGTTATGGGAAATGTTTAAATCAGGTATTGATTTGAATAAAGTCACATGGAAACATAATTAAATAATTTCATTTTCCACTTAAAAGGTATTGCACTATGACATATAGTAAAAAAGTATTAGATCATTATGAAAATCCTCGTAATGTTGGATCTTTCCAAAATATTACATCTAAAAAAATTGGAAATGGACTAGTAGGAGCCCCAGCATGCGGAGATGTTATGAAATTACAAATTAAAGTAAATAAAAAAGGCATTATTGAAGATGCGTGTTTTAAAACATATGGTTGCGGTTCTGCTATTGCTTCAAGTTCCTTAATTACTGAATGGATTAAAGGAAAATCTATTCAAGAAGCAGAAAATATAAAAAATACTACTATTGCAGAAGAATTAGATCTACCTCCAGTAAAAATTCATTGCTCAATTCTAGCAGAAGAAGCTATTAAAGCTGCTATTGCTGATTATAAAAAAAAAATTAACAAATAATATTTTTAAATATCCTGTTGTATTTAAAAATATTTAAATATATCAGGATAATAAATATTTTATATAAAATTATATTGTTATTCAAAAATAAAATATTAATATTATAAATATAAAATATTAATATTTATGAGGTCCAAATATGTCAAAAATTATTTTTCTTCCACATAAAATATTATTACCGAAAAAAACTAGTTGTAATATGGAAATCGGAAAAACTATTTTGGATATTGCTCTCGAAAATGACATTAATATGCAACATGCATGCGAAAAATCTTGCGCATGTAGTACATGTCATTGTATTATTCGAGAGGGATACAATGCATTATCTAAAATTACTGAAAAAGAAAATGATGTTTTAGACAAAGCTTGGGGAGTAGAATACTATAGTAGATTATCTTGTCAAGCAAAAATTATTAATTTATCCTGTAATATTATTGTAAAAATACCACCGTATAAATCAAATTACTAAGTAAAAATATTATTATGATATCGAAAATTACATATATGGATTTTTTTTATTTTTAAAAACAATTTTTATGTTGATATCTTCCACACCTAAAGATTGTTGAAAAAAATATATTAAATACCGATGATACGTTTTAGAAATATAATGTGTATTCATTCCATGAATAATAATCGTTGGAGGATAATATCCTCCAGGATGTGCATATTGTAACTTAATTTTTTTACCTTGAATAATTTTCGGAGGATGTTGTTTTATTGCAGTATATAACATTTTTGTAAGCTGAGAGGATTTCATTAATCTATTAGATTGAGTATACATCATTTGAATTAATGAAAAAATTTTTTTAATACCTAATTTGTACAAAGCAGAAATAAAATGTATTTTAAAAAATTTTAACATTTTATATCTTTCTAATAAAGTATTTTGAATGTTTTTCTTTTTTTGTAAAGATAAATTTTCTGCTTTATTAAAAATAATCAACAATAGTTTTCCAGATTCTATAACAGTATTTAAAATCCACAAATCTTTTTTAGAAATTTCTTGTTTTGAATCTATCACTACTATAATAATATTAGAATTCTGAATTGCGTGTAATGTTTGCATAATAGATAAAGATTGTATTTGATTAACATTTTTACTATTAATTCCAGCAGTGTCAATAATCATATATCTTTGATTTAAACAAAAATGTTCTATTGAAATACTATCTCTTGTAGTACCAGGTATATGATGTGTCACAACTCTATTTTCATTTAATAAACTATTTAATAATGTTGATTTTCCAACATTTGGTTTACCAACTACAGAAATCGTAATTATTTTTTCAGAATAACAAATATTTTTAGAAAAAAAATGATTAGGATATAAATTTCGAAAATAATAAAAAAGATATATATTATATAATACCCATTTTTTTATTTTATCTTTTAATATATGAATACCAATATTTTTCAAAGCTGAAATTGCAAAAACATTTTTTATACCAGAAATATGATATTGATATATAAAATCTGAATAACATTTTATACTATCAATTTTATTAACTACTAAAAATATTTCTTTTTTTTGTTTTTGTATTGTAGTAATAAAATCTATATCGTCATAAGTAATATTATTTTTTGCATTTATGACAAATATAATTAAATGTGATTCAAAAATTGCTGTTAATGTTTGATTCATTATTTTTTTTTTTAAAATATCTTTATGATTCTTGATTTTTTCAATACCTGCGGTATCAATAATATTTATAAAAAACTTTTGGAATTTTAGTATTCCATACTTTCGATCACGAGTAAAATGATTATGATCGTTAACTAATGCATTTTTTTTTTTTGTTAATATATTAAATAAAGTAGATTTTCCTACATTAGACGAACCAATTAATGATATTATAAATGTCATATATACATATACTCATCAAAGTGTTATAAAATATAAAAATACAATAAAAATAACTATAATAATGAAATTTATTATATTATATATTCAAATATAAATTTTTCAAAAATTTTTCATGTACTACATTATATGTATATTAAAAATAAAATAAAATTTTTAATAAAAATAAAAATTCTAATGATATCTTTTAAAAAATATCAGTTGTATTATTATAAAATATATATATAATATAGATTATAATAAAATTATATTCATAGCAATTATACAATTAATAAATTATTACAATATTTAAAAAACTCTATAATTTTATAATATTATATCAAATAAAAATTTATCTTATTTTAATATATATAAATAGTATAAATCAGAACATTAATTTAAATTATCAAACCACATAAATATTTCTTTTCTATATATTATAAGAAATATGTACAACATGTAATATGTATAATTCTCTAGTAAAAATATCTACACTAATTGAATAGTTTATGTACCCACCCCCCCCAGGCTCCAGTCATCCATAGGGAACATA